>JAZFTU010000099.1:0-3096 GCA_036446855.1 Hydrothermarchaeaceae archaeon (SeqCode)
GTATGTTTTTTTAGTGGTGGAAGGCCCCTCGGGAGTGTCACGTTTATCCTTTCTCTCAAGGTATTCTGCTTTTCGGTGATTTCACCTGTGATGTTCTGAAGAAGCGAATGCTTCAGGTTTACAGTTGCTTTATCTGTGCCAACGTTCCCCCATGAGTCGTTCACCTCGACGGTTATTTCATGCTCGCCCTCGGTCGCGGCTCCCGTGTTCCAGTTGCAGGGGAGTCTTGAGCAAGCGAAATCGCCGTCGATAAATACTCTCAAAATATAGGAGGAGGACTCCACTATCGATGCATCGATTTTGACGATGCCCGATACCACAGCGCCTTCCTCTGGCCCGGTAATTTTTACGATCGGGATGGAAATGTCCGGTGAGGCCAGTATGTATACGCCTTTCCCACCCCCCGCGGCCATATAACTCCCATCAAACGAAATGGACGAATCATATGAGGCCCTTCCTATTTCATAGGCCCAGAGCCTTTTTTTTGCGCTGTCAAAAAAACTGACTTTCCCATCCTCACAGCCCACCAGCATGAACTCGTTATCAGAAGTCATCTCAATGCTTGAGATGTCGCATACGACTTTGGTTGAGGAGCTGACCCTTCTTCCGTCCTCAAGAAAGTTTAAGTACCTCTCTCCTGATACAACCTGCTCGCCTAAAATTCCAACGCCGTCAATCGACCTTCCGCTGATATACTCCCACAAAAGTTCTCCCTTCCTGTTAAAGAGGTATGTGCTGCCCCTGGTTGAACCTGCGGTGATAAGTCCTCCACTGCCAGAGATGGAAACAGACATCACAGGAGCGTTTGTCCGGTATTTCCAGACTAAATCTCCATCTTTATCCAGGAGGTAGACATAATAGCTTTGCGAGCCTACTAAAACGAAATCTCCCCCCGGTGTAGTATCGAGGTCCAGGATGCTTTCCCCCTCGGAAAACTCCCACATCCTGTGGCCGGTTTTATTGTAGAGGTATACAATTGACTCGTCGCCTGCAAAGATTCTCCCCCCATCAGACGAAATTGCAACCTTCAATGGTGGGCTTTCAGTCTGCTCCTTCCACATGAGTTTTTTGCTTTTATTTAAGAGATACAGATATCCGTCGCTTGATGCTGCTACAGTGTAATTCCCTTCACCTGAGATTGCAACACCGTTTACTGTGCCGCCCGTCTCAAATGACCAATATAGGTTAGGCTCTGCAATTGCGCCCACGGGATTTTCAGTGCAGATTAACAGAACCGAAAGCAAGATAAGAATTTTTGGGAATCTGTCCATCAAATTATCACGGCACTTCGCCACTTATTTATATCTTCTGTGCTTATGGACGTAAAAGTAGATTAGAACTAAGGCAAATCCCAGGAGGTATATTGTGCTATTTTTCACGTACATGCGAATAAGCTCTTCATTGCTTCCGACCAGGTACCCGATGACAGTTAAGATAACAACCCAGATGCCAGCGCCAAGAGTAGTGTATATGACAAATCGGTCAAGTCTCATCCTGCAAAGGCCCGCAGGAAGGGAGATATACTGTCGAATCCCTGGGATTAGCCTCCCTATGAATATGCTTATTTCTCCGTGAACACAAAAGTAGTCCTCGACTTTAGAAAAGACCTTTTCAGTAACGCCGACCATCCTCCCGTATTTTATGACCATGGGCCTTCCCAGCTTTATTGCCACAAAATAATTGAAAAGGGCGCCAAGAACGCTCCCCCCTATGCCGGACAACACAACAAGGTATATGTTCATCTCGCCCTTGCTTGCAAGATAACCTGCTGGGACCATCACAACCTCACTTGGGAAAGGGAAAAACGAGCTTTCCAGAAACATCAGGGCAATGATCCCCGGATACCCAAGGGCCCCAACTGTGTCCACTATCCAGCTTACAAGGGAGTCTAAGATTTCCAAACTATCACTCGCAAAATTCTAAATCCTGGGCTATTTAATCGTATCGCTTTGGGCTTTGTGCCGGATTTTTACTGCAACGCCCCTTTCGAACGCCTCCATTTCCCTTGAGTTTAGAAGTGTCCTACCCGTGCCCAGGAATCTGTCCTCTTTATCCACGACAATTACCTCCTGGTAGGGCCTTATCTCTGGGTCTGAGCCTGCAACAAAACCTGCAAAAAGGGACTTTCCATCCCTCACAAATTCTACCGCATCATCTGTTGCAACGACCCGATTTTTCGGAAAGGGGAGATTTAGGAGCCTATTTGCCCCGGGGGGCGTGAGAATTAAGTAGCCATCATGGGCCCTAAGCGTTGCTATCACCTCATCCCCCGAATAAATTCTCCTTATCCTGCCTGTCCTCGCCCACTGGACGCTCACATCTCTAATTAACGCATCCCCCGCGCCACGGCCGAACTGGTAGTCAGAAATTGCCCGAAGTTTCAGCTCGACGTTTTCTCTGCTCCTCCTGTCCGTCTTAAAATCTGAGATGTCCTCGAATACCTCGCCTTCGATTCCCAAAAAATCGAGGTCTTTGTGTACCAGCACCCTCTCAAAATGCCCATAATTCTTTATGCAACTTTTAATGAATTCTGCCTGCTCTTGAGAGATTTTTCCAGAATGCTCGTGCTGGCCCAGTGGATAAACTTCCTCGACCTCCAGGGGTATTATCCCAAATACGGGAGACGCTATGCATATGTGGCGCTCTTTGGTACTTGCAATATCGTACGCCTCCGAATACGGCTTTTTTCCATCGGGAAGAAGCATGAGACATCTACCCTTCTCGATTTTTTTAAGCCGCTCTAGATGCCTTTTTACCTCTGGCCTTTCTAGGGACTCTGGGCCAAAAAAGAAGAATGCTGAACGCTTTGTCACAGGGCTAAACCTTTCGATGTCATGTGAAAGAAAGTGCCTGAGTCCCTCCAAGAGGTACGGGTGGCTTCTCGACCGTCTTTCCACAAGCTCGAAAAGGGAGCCGTCGTATATGCTCTGCTTGACCCGTTTTATCTCTTCGATGGAGGCGTAAAGGTTGTGCCTGGAGAGCGCATCTATCCGGTCATTTTCATTGAGCCCCAAAATCTCTCTTGGGGTGCTATTTGCGCATACCGGACAGGAGCACGGGAATTCTCGCAATTCTTTGAGCCTTAGAGTTCCAGAT
>JAZFTU010000100.1:0-6342 GCA_036446855.1 Hydrothermarchaeaceae archaeon (SeqCode)
TAATAAATAGATAACGGCTTTTAACTTTTAGTCAAACTCCTAGTGTGAGCCTTTAACATTTCATTAACAACTTAGCTAAGGGTCAAGATTATAATCTTAGTTAAAATCTTTTTTCCATAGTTACTTTTTTATTTAAGAACGCACTAGACACTTCCATCCCATTGCGGGGGTAGCCAAGCGGTCAAAGGCGCAGGATTCAGAGTCCTGTCGATTAGTTCGTTCGAGGGTCCAAATCCCTTCCCCCGCACTCTAACACCAATTTTTTTTTGTCATTTCGTGATAAGGAAATTAAGTGTTTATGATAGCGATGTGGATACTTAAATGTTTAAAAGCCTCTTGTTGATGTCAATAGCTGCTGCTGCCCCTTCCCCTGCTGAAATAACCACCTGGTCGTTTCCTGTGTTTAAAGGCCCTACAATATACAGTCCTTGGAGGGATGACTCAAAATTCTGGTTAGCAAAATAAAAGCCCTCCCGGTCTTTTTTAAGTTCAATATCGGATAGGAAGTCATCATTGAGCCTGTAGCCATAGCTTGCCAGGATAACCTCGCATTCTATCTTCCTTCCCCCTTCAAGCTCCACAGCCACCATATTCTCATCGCCAATAATCTTAGTCGGCCGCCCGATGATCAAGGTAATCTCTTCATCTTTAAGTTCAGTTTCATAACCCGGTGGTACTCTATAGCCTTCGAGAACCAGGGCCACATCATTTGTAAACATCTCTCTTACAGCAAAGGCCAGATGGACGGCCTCGATGGAATTTCCAATAACGGCTAATTTCTTCCCAGTGGTGTTGTATCCATCACAGTCCACGCACGTAAAGAAGCTCGTCCCGAAAAATTTGTGGAGGTTTTCGAGTTTCGGGAGTTTTTCGTAGACGCCGGATGAGACGATGATAAATTTTGAGATGAATTTTTCATCACCCGTAGATACTTCAAAATAATCCCTTTTTAAAACCCTTGTGACTTCTGCCTTTTTGATTCTTACGTTGAAGCTTTGTGCCTGCTTCATTCCGATGTCTATGATTTCTTTTCCAGAAATTGCTTTTTGTGTTATGAAATTCTCTATTTGTCTTGCATGCCAAGTCCTCCCTCCGCCCCTGTCGAGCAAGAGGACCTCTCTGTTGTACCGCCCTAGATAGATTGCTGCCTGAAGTCCCCCTGGTCCGGCCCCGATTATGATGCAATCATATATCTTCATGCTCATGCTACATTCTCCCCTTTTCCATCTACTTACTTTGGACTTAGCCTTTATAAAAAATACCCTTTATGGCCTTCAGCGGAAGTAACATCGAAACCTCCTTTTGGTATTTTCTGTATTCGGCCCCAAACTCTTCTACAAGCTTATTTTCCTCAAGTACAGATCCTGCCACAAAGTACGCCGTAAAAAGGAAGGCCTCAAGGAAAGTGAGCATGTTAAATGCCGGCCTTGCCCAGAGAAATAGTATGACAAACAGGTACAAGGGGTGCCTCACTATACCGTAAATCCCTTTCGTTTCAAGATTTTGACTTTTTTTGGGCCGAGCATACTTGAGGCCAAAAAATCCGACCGGGTCAATCTTAAGAAACGTAAAACCTGCGGCAATCAGGCATGCAATCCTCACAGCAGTCAGGGGGAAGTGTAAAAAATCCGGCGAAATGTACAATACCAGAGCATATTTTGAGTATTCGGCAGATATCCAAATCAAAGGTAAAAAGGTAATCACGCTCAGGACGTTGTATAAAATCCGGTAGTATTTGTAGCCCCCGTCCAGTGCAATGCTTGCCCTTCGTTTAAACGAGCTAGCCGCAGTAAGGCTGTGAATAACCGCAAATAACAAAAAGAAAAAGACGTATAATGCATACGGTGAAAGTTCCATGGTGTTTATATAAATTTTCGGGTATATAAGGTGAAACTGTGAAGATTCTGATTATGAACGAATATTGGAGCGCTTAACGTAAAAAGTGGATAATTAAAAAGCTATTTAAGCAGGTTTTGTGAGTATAGCGCATGCTGAATTATGGGATAATCGGGAACTCCAAAACGTCCGCTTTGGTAAGTTCTAAAGGGTCTATTGACTGGCTCTGCTTTCCGATATTCAGCAGCCCATCAGCATTTGCTAAAATCCTGGACGAGGAAAAAGGCGGAGAGTTTAGCATTACTCCGGTAGGGGATTATCGGATAACCCAAAAATACATAAAAAATACAAATGTCCTTGAAACCGCATTTAAAGGCAAAAAAGTGGCATTTAGGGTAATAGACTTCTTTCCATTTTACAAAGAGGATGGAAAGATAAAAAATATGGAAGAGCTCCACCGGCTTTTTACAGTAGATAAAGGAAAGCCTGTGCTGCGTATTTGCTACAACCCAAAACTTGACTATGCACGAAGTGCAACAAAGCTTAGGGTAGCAAAAAACTCAATCGTTGCCACAAATGGCAGTCACAAGCTTCATTTGTACTCAAACCTCGAGCTAAAAACAATTGGCAAGGGGGACTTGAGTATTGCAACCGACTCTTTCTTTATTTTAGGATGGGACAAGGCAAAAGGTGAGAGGTCAATATCGTTTGTGCAGGAGGAAAAGAAGAAAACCATAAAGTACTGGAGGGACTACGTGGAGGGTATTCCCGCTCCAAAATTTCAAGGGGACGCTTTGATAAGGTCGGCCCTGTTAATAAAACTGCTCTCGTTTCGAGATTCGGGGGGCGTTGTTGCGAGCGCAACTACGTCTATTCCTGAAGTTGCTGGAGGGAGACTCAACTGGGACAAGAGGTACTGCTGGGTTAGAGACCAGAGGCTGGCAATAGAGGCCTTTTCGCATCTTCGCATGTTTGACGAGATGGACAGGGTTTTGGAGTTTTTGACAAGCGTTGGAACAGCTTACATGATGGAGGATGGGAGGCACGGTTTTGGAATGCAGGGCTTTTATGGGCCAGATGGGAACTCATTTTTAAAAGAGGAAACACTTGAGCATTTGACGGGCTACGAGGACTCAGTTCCTGTGAGGATTGGAAATGACGCATACCTTCAAAGGAATATCAGCGTTTTTGGAGAGATGCTAGATGCCATCTATAAATTTTTATTGGCACATGGCAGTGTCGAGTCCATTACCGAATCCCATCCAGCACTGGTCGAGCATCTGGTAGGATACGTCAGAAAACATTGGAGAGAAAAGGACAGAGGGGCATGGGAGTTTCGAACGCTTGATGAGGAGTTCACCTATTCAAAACTTATGGCCTGGGTGGCCATCGACAGGGGTATAAAAGTAATAAAGATGTTCTATCCCCTGTATCCAATGAAAAATTTGAAACTCATACGGGATGAGATAAGGGAGAGTATTATAGAAAATTACAATGAGAACGCCCGTGCATTTACACTCTTTAAGGGTTCAGATAAACTTGACATGAGCCTGCTTTCGATGTCCAAATATGGATTTTTGGAGCCAGATGACAGAAGATTTGTAAATACCGTGAAAGCAACAGAAAAGGAGCTTAAAGTCGGACCTTTTTCGAAGATACACAAAGTAGACGATGGGTTTGGAACGCCCAAGAATGCATATATGTTTCCTACCATGTGCTTGATAGATGCCCTTACTGAGATTGGCGAAGAAAAAAAGGCGAGAATTCTATTCGAAAAGGTTCTTCGTTTTTCAAATCATCTGGGGATATACTCTGAGTGTATCGACCTTTTAACTCTTGAACTTTTGGGAAATTTCCCAAGTGCCAGCGCCCATATGGGCATTATTTCCACCATCTCTAGACTATATGGGGGTGAGGTAGAGAACGAGCCATAGGGCACATGATTTTTATAATGTCGAAAGATATATGATGGGGGGACGTAGGTATCTAATTTTATGAGGAGAGAGAGGGCCTTAGACTTTCTTGAGGAGATGGATTTAGAGTGTGGAATAGTGCTAAAGCCAGAAAATATCTTCTATCTTACAGGTTTTATGCCATCAACCAGGGCACTGCTACTTCTAAAAGACAGCCCGATTCTCATGGTCTCTCCGATGGATGCCCTGCTTGCAAAAAAGGCCACGGTAGATGTCAAAGTGGTAAAAAGCCTCAAAAGGGCGCTTAAAATCGGTCCCAAAAGGGTCGGGGTGGAGAAAGATGTCATGTCCCTTCAATTTTATGAACGACATCTTAAAGGAAAAAAGGTATTTGATATGGATTTTCTTATGAAAATGAGGATTGTTAAGGATAGAGGGGAGATAAAGCATGTTGAAAAGGCCGCCAAGATTTCTGATGCCGTAATGGACGAGGTCCAGGGTATGTTAGGTGGCGGAAAGACAGAAAAGGAGTGTGCCTCTGAAATAGAATTTCTCATAAAAACATGGGCAGAGCCGGCGTTTGATGTGATTGTCGCAAGTGGAGAAAATTCTGCAATGCCCCACCACAGGCCCACTAAAAAAATAGTTGATGTCAATTATCCGGTAATAGTAGACCTCGGAACGCGCGTCAACAGATATCACTCGGATATGACCCGTACGTTTTTCAGTGCTCTGACAAAGGGTTTTTTGGAGGTCTACCGCATTGTTTTAGAGGCACAAAAAGCGGGGATAAAGGAGTGCTATGAGGGGAACAGCTTGAAAAATCCGGATATACAAATTAGAAAGGTTTTAAGTGAATACGGCCTTGAAAAATCCTTCCTTCATTCTTCCGGACATGGCGTGGGCCTCGAAATCCATGAGCCGCCGAGCATAGCAAAGAGTACCAATGGCAAATTCAAAAAGGGGATGGTTGTTGCTGTAGAGCCGGGGGTGTACAGGGACTTTGGAGTAAGAATCGAGGATATTGTCCTCGTTGGAAAAAGGCCAAAGGTCCTCACAAAATCCCGGAAGTAACATGTTTGAAATCACAAATGAAGATAATGGGGCGAGGGCAGGTGAGCTTGTGACCAATCACGGAACTGTCTTTACGCCTTTCTTCATGCCCGTTGCAACAAAGGCCAGCGTAAAGACGCTGAGTTCTGATGAACTCTTGGATATTGGAATCGAAGCGGTGATTTCAAATGCCTTTATTTTATACCTAAAGCCAGGGGAAGATATAATTGAAAAGGCAGGCGGATTGCACCATTTCATGAACTGGGACAAAGCAATATTTACTGATAGCGGGGGCTTTCAGATGCTAAAAAAAGAATTTGTTTTAAGCGTGACTGATGAGGGGGTCACGTTTCGCTCTCCATTCGACGGTTCCCACCATATGTTTACTCCAGAAAAGTGTATAAAAATTCAAGAGACACTGGGTAGTGACGTTTCAATGGTACTGGACGAATGTCCCCCATATGGAATGGACCGCAGTAATATTGGTAAGTCGATAGAAAGAACGACCCGCTGGGCAGAGAGGAGCAAGAGGGCCCAAAAATCTAAAAAACAATTGCTTTTTGCCATCGTGCAGGGGGGAGTGTTTAGTGACCTCAGGAAAAAATCCGCATCCAGTCTCGTCGAATTGGATTTTGATGGTTTTGGGATTGGAGGGCTGTCGATAGGAGAACCCAAAAAAAAGATGATTGAGGTGTTAAAGTATACAATGCCTCTGCTCCCTAAAGAAAAGCCAAGGTACCTTATGGGCGTTGGGTCGCCTGTCGAGCTTCTCAATGCCATTTCACTAGGGGTGGACGTTTTCGACAGCGCCTTTCCGACAAAGAACGCAAGGCACAATGCCGTCTACACTGCAAATGGGAGCTATAACATATCCCGGGGAAAATACTCCCAAGATTTTTCCCCTCTGGAGCAAGGATGCTGCTGCCTCGCCTGCCAAAAGTACACGAGGGGATACATACGCCACCTGATGGCAGCATATGAAACACTGGGGATGCGTCTAATTTCTATACACAACCTATATTTCTTAACAAGTCTTTTGAAGAGGGCACGGGAGGCAATTTTAGAAAGCAGATTTATAAAATTTAAAAAAGAATTTTTCAAAACCTATTGTCAGAAAAATTGAATGGTTTACGCCCGGGGGATGCCGCCATCGGTTATTATTAATACATCCTTAACCGCTTTTACGGCTGTAAACGGTATTAAAATCTCGCCCCTCTCGTTTATCCTGAAATATTTCGTCTCTATTGTCTTGTCTGGCTTTACTATGAGCATCATAATCTTTCCGGCCACAGTTTCTATCGACAAATCGACAAGCTTTCCAATAACCGTGCCTCTGTCGCTTACAACGTTCCTGCCTAGAAGAGATTTACCCATTATTTTCGTCATTGTAGCTCCGCCTATGGGAAATTAAATTTATCTACTATTTAAATCTTGGGTGGGTCATTCACGGCACGGCCAGTTTCCGTACCCAATCGCTCACGCAGGTGTTGCATTGGGCCAGCCGCGGATTCGTGGTCGTGGCCGCCGATCATCCCGGTCT
>JAZFTU010000101.1:0-12051 GCA_036446855.1 Hydrothermarchaeaceae archaeon (SeqCode)
GCCATCAGGCTGAAGAGGCTAAATGCAGAGATTGTCGGGGTATTTGGCAACAACGACGGCGAGAAAGCGGGACTTCTAAAAGAACTGCCTATGCTTGTGGAGCTTGCCGAATTTGAGCACAGGCAAAAGAGATTTGCAGTGTATCACGGCACAATCAATACAGTTGTCGACGCACTGGTAAAAAGCAAAAAATACGACATTGTAATAACTGGGCACGCCCCCCGCCCCAAAATTAAAAATGAGGACGGAGTTCTTCTGATAAATCCTGGAGAAGTCTGCGGATATCTGGAAGGCAAAAGAACGCTCTGTCTTTTAGACCTTGATACGATGCATGCGGAAATTAGGGAGTTTTAATCTACTTGCCAAAGCGCCTTTTTCTATGCTGGAATGTCCTTATGGCCCTCAACCTTCAGAAAGGTTGATCATCATATCGGAGTATCTTCGCTATCGCTTCGATACTCCAATTCCACCTAGTTGCTACTTGCCAAAGCGCCTCTTCCTGTGTTGAAAAGTCCTTATCGCCCTTAAAAAGTCTATCTTCCGAAATCCCGGCCAGTACGATTCGCAAAAATACAGCTCTGAATAAGCGCTCTGCCAGAGAAGAAATCCAGAGATGCGCTCCTCACCTGACGTCCTTATTATGAGGTCGGGGTCTGGAAGGCCGTTTGTATAAAGATTCTCGCTTATTGTGGCCTCGGTAATTGTGCTCACAGCAATCTTTCCGTTTTTGACGTCCCAGGCTATCTTGCGCAGAGCATCAAGGACTTCCTGTCTTCCCCCGTATGCCATCGCAAGATTGAACTGGAAATTATCGTAATCTTTCGTCGCCTCCTCCGCTTTTTTTATCGCATCTCTTACTCGCGCCGGGAATTTTTCCACCTTTCCGATTGCCTTCACTCTCGTCTGGTTTTTATGGATTTTTTTGTCCACTGCTATCCTGTTGAAGTACTCTTCAAATATATTAAATAGATTTTCCAGTTCATCTTTAGGGCGGTCGAAGTTTTCAGTGGAAAACGCATAGACAGTTATTGTCTCAATGCCCAGGTCGAGGCACCAATCTAATACGTCTTCTACTTTATCCGCACCCATCTTATGCCCCTCCCACGGGCTAATCCCGAGCCTTTCTGCAAGCCTTCGGTTCCCGTCCATTATGATTGCAATATGTTTGGGTATATTGTGTTTTTTAACGTCGTTTTCAAGCGTCCACTCATAGAGGCCGTATATGGGCTTTGCCAATGTGCCAAACATACGAATCAATTATTATTTTTGCGGGACTTAAATAGGTTACTAATTTCTCGATTGCCCGGTATTTCAATACACGGATTTTTTTTGTTAACGCTGCCGTGTCCTTTCCAAAACTTTTTAAATAAAAAAATCAATTGGGTGAGTGTATGGAAAAAGAAAAGGTAGGAAAGGTGTTTACCTATTTTTCCAAGGCAGGAGTTGCCGGAATAAAGCTTACCGAGGGCTCTCTTTCGGTCGGTGATAAAATCTCAATCGAGGGCGCCACGACGAACTTTGAGCAAAACCTCGGCAGCATGCAGATAGACAATGCATCTGTTGAGACTGCAGAACAGGGGCAGTCTGTGGGCATACAGGTAGAAGACCGGGTGCGGCCCAACGACGTGGTTTATAAGGTAATGGAGTAAATTTGCTTCCCCTTCTTTGTTACGATGGGGTAGTTATGAGGTTGAAATAGGTGTAAATATGTCAAGACCTACATGGGACGAATATTTTGCAAAGATAGCAGAGGACATTGGGGTCAGGTCGACCTGCACGCGCCACCAGTTCGGCGCTGTGATAGTAAACGAAAAAAAAGAGATAGTATCCACCGGGTACAACGGCCCCGTGATAGGGGCGCCGCACTGTGATGTAATCGGTTGTATTAAAGACGAAAACAATATAGAAAGCGGCATGGGCCATGGTATCTGTCCTGCCGTGCATGCAGAGCAAAATGCATTGATTCAGGCAGGGAGGCAGAGCGTGGGTTCAACACTTTACGTAAACGGGTTTCCGTGCAAGATATGCGCAAGACTTACTGTCAACTCAGGTGTCAAAAGGTTGGTTGTGAGCGGAGATTACTCTGATAAAGAGGGCCTGGAAATTTTACGAAATGCCGGTGTGGAAATCTCTAAAATAAATCTGGGTAAGTGACATGAAGCTCGTAATAGGGCTAGTTGGAAAAATCGGCTCTGGAAAGACTAGAGTAAGCAGGCACCTGCAAGACCATTACGATGGAAAAGAGCATAGATTCTCACAAATTCTTATGGACATCCTGAGCAGGCTCCATCTTCCTCATGAAAGGACGCACCTCCAAAATCTCGGCAAAAGTTTACGGGATGGCCTTGGTTCTGGCGTGATAGTGAACGCATTCAAAAAGGACTTAGAAAAGGACAAATCAGACCTGCTCATCGTTGACGGCATAAGATACGAAAACGAGGTAGAGATGCTGAAGGGATTTAATGGCAGCTTCTTATTCTATGTTACAGCACCATCAAAAATGAGATATGAACGGTGCGTGGCCAGGGGGGAGAAGGGAGAAGAAAAGATTACATATGAACAATTTTTGAAAAACGAGGAGGCAGAAACGGAAAGACGAATAGAAAGCATAGGCAGGAGTGCCGACTGCACTATTGACAACTCGGGAACACTGGATGAACTGCTCAAGAACGTGGACAATGCCGTTGAGGCTTTGAAATGAAAGTTGGAATAATTCGATGCGAGAAAAACATAGACTCCTGTGCCATGCGCTCGTGTTTTAAATCAATACAAAATAAAGATAATGCCTTCACAGGGTACGACAACATCGAGCTTGTTGGAATACTCCCATGCAGGTGCCCAGGCGACGTTGCAGTGGCCAGAGCAAAAGTCCTCACTGAAAGGAAAGAAGCAGAGGTTATTTTCTTTGTCACATGCGCCTTTGCAAGTAAAATAGGACATGGAGTTTACGAATTTAAAAAAGGGAGTGGGTACTGCGATAATCTGGATGAAATCCTAAAAAAGATAAGTGAAGAGGCCAAAGTGAGAGTTGTCAAGGGTACCGCCCACTTCCCCGCAGGATACAAGGCAGAGTCATATGGATGAAAGGTAAATCCGATGTTACCCTTCAAAAACTAAAGAATGATAGCACTCACTATTGCAGGATCTGACTCGGGAGGAGGAGCCGGAATTCAGGCAGATTTAAAGACCTTTGCAGCTATGGGTGTGCACGGGACGTGCGTGATAACCTCGCTCACCGCTCAAAATACCCTCGCTGTAAAAGGTATATTCGACCTTCCGGAAGAATTTATTGAAGCTCAATTTGACGCCGTGCATGAAGATTTCGATATAAAGGCGGCAAAAACCGGCATGCTGAGCAATGCCGGTATAATAAAATGCGTGGCCAAAAAAATCAAAACGTATCCTGTGGTTGTGGACCCTGTGATGGTAGCCGAATCTGGTGGGAAGCTCTTAAGGGATAGTGCGGTTGAAACCTTAAAAAGGGTGCTTTTTCCTAAGGCCAAAGTCGTAACTCCCAACATCCCTGAAGCAGAGATACTCTCTGGAATCGAGATAAAGGGAATAGATGGCATGAAAGAGGCATGCCAGATTATTTCAAGGCGGGAATGCAGCGTGGTTGTGAAGGGAGGGCATCTTGATGCAACTGACGTCCTGTATCACGAAGGCAAGTTTTATGAATTTAGGGCCCAAAAGATTGGCAAAAGTGTGCACGGCTCAGGCTGCGCCTTTGCATCTGCAATAGCAGCAGGCCTTGCGAGAGGGGATGACCTAAATTTCGCTGTGAGTATGGCCAAGACCTTCATAACAAAAGCGATTTCAACGGCTTACTCCCCAGGCAGGGGAACAAAAGTAGTAAACCCCTTGGGAAAACCACTCGTCCGGCCAGGAGAACATCCAGTTATCAGAGAACTAAGAAGGGTTGTTAGCGATATCGAAAACGTAGACTTCTACAAAGTGACGCCTGAAGTGGGCTCAAACATCGCTTATGCCCTGCATGATGCAAAAACGCTCGGGGATGTTGCGGCCTTGGATGCCAGAATAATAAAGGTAAAAAATCAATCTGTCGCCATAGGCGATATCGTATTTGGAGGGTCAAAGCACGTGGCAACAATTGTGCTTGCTGCAATGCACTTTGATAGAGAGTTTCGGTCCGCCATGAATATTAAGTACCGTGAAAAGACGCTTGCCGCCTGCGAGAAGCTGGGATTTAACATCTCAAGTTTTTCAAGGGGAGATGAACCAAAAAAGAAAAGCAGCATGGAGTGGGGAACTCTGCACGCTATCGAAAAGAAGGGATTTGTGCCAGATATAATATATGACATAGGAAGCGTTGGAAAGGAGCCGATGATACGGATTTTAGGAAAAAATCCTGGAGAGGTATTTGCGAAACTGGAGAGGATATTAAATGAAACATGACCCTGCTCTCATCGGCATTGCAATAATTCTCCTGTGGGGCATGGGGAAGTTCTTCTACAAATAGGGAGGGGTAAAACTTGGCCATTTGAGGGGCCCTTCTTGCTACAAGTATATCCTAGATCTATCGGGGACTTTTGGGCCCATACTCCGACAGGTGTTTCGCTGATATAAAGCCATCCAGCCTCCTGATGAGCTTACTATCCGCTGTGTACAGTTCTACTCCCAGCTCATTTGCCAGTGCTACATAGGATGCATCGTAGACGGATATGCCATACTCATAGGCCAGCCCCACGGATCTTCTTTTAATAGGTACTAAATGAAGCTGGTAACCTTTAATAGAATCAGCTATTTTCTCAAGGTCAGCCTTTCCGAAATCCTGGTTATATCTTAGGGCGTTCAATACTTCGTAGGGCAAAAGATCTGGGGCTGCAAGGTCTACTAACCCATTGACGTAATCCAGGCGCATGGCATCGGCCTTTTCGCTATGCACTTCCCTCAAAAACCACTTGGCTACCACGCTGGCATCCACAACTATCTTCTCGCCGTTCTCCACCTTCGTATCTCCTTCGTGCTGTCGAATCCGGGGCTTCTCCTCCTGAGCCTGTCAGTAACTTCAACTGCCGTTAGAAGGAGTCTACGGTTCACTTTCCTGGCCCCTTCCTCTTCCAACTTCTCTTTTATCCGCTCCCGAATGACCTCGCTCCACTTCACGTTTTTGTGAGCGTCTATGGCTCTCTTGGTCTCCTCGTCAACGCGTACACTGATTATGGGCATGTGGTCACCATAACTTCAGATTTTATTAACGTTGTACACTTTTTTGTAATACATGTATTACAAATTATGGTTGATGCACTATATTCAAGGATCTAGCCTCTTTCTATCCCGTGGGAAGAGGACCGCCTCGCGGATGTTTGGGAGGTCCAAAAAGAGTGTCAGGAACCGTTCTAATCCGAGTCCGAATCCGCCGTGAGGTGGCATGCCAAACTTGAAAGCATGGAGGTAGGATTTAAAGTTTTCAGGACTTAGGCCCTTTTTCTTTATCCTCTCTACTAGCTGGTCATAGTTGTGGACCCTCTGGGAGCCTGAGACTATCTCCCTCCCTTTATACTCCAAATCAAAGGAATTTGAATAGGCAGGATTTTTGTCAGGCATGGTATAAAATGGTTTAATCCCAAGAGGATACTTTGTCACAAAATAGAGTTCGTGGCCCTGCTCTTTCATTATCTGTCCGAGCTTTTTTTCTGTCTCTGTTGTCAGGTCCTCACCATAAGTGATTTTCAAGCCTTCCCCCTCGAGCATCTTTAGGATATCGTCGTATAAAAGTATCGGGAAGGGAACCACTGGCTTTTGTATTTCTTTTTTCAGAATGGTGAGCTGCTTTTCGCATTTCTCCCGAACACCGTTTATCATCGCGGTCACAAGGCCCTCCACAACTTTCATTACGTCCTTCTCATCTCTGATAAATGCAAGCTCGCAATCTATTGCGGTGACCTCATTTAGGTGCCATATGGTATCGTGCTCTTCTGCCCTAAAATAGGGGGTTATCTCAAAAACGCGGTCAAAACCAGTGGCCATCATCATCTGCTTGTAAAGCTGGGGGGACTGGGCCAAAAATGCCTCCTTCTCAAAGTATGACACCGGGAAAAGCTCTGTCCCTCCTTCAGAGGCTGTGGAAATAATATTCGGCGTCTGGATTTCAATAAATCCTGATTTTTCTAGAAATTCTCTTCCGGCTGAGGTTGCAACGTTTCGAATGAGAAATATGGCACTTACTTCTGCCCTTCGCATGTCCATTATACGGTTATCGAGACGGGTGTCAAGGTTTGCGTCAATCTTCCCTGTGGGGTCCAACGGGAGGGGTGATGCAGAACTCCCCAATATTTCAATGTTATCAGGTATTATTTCATAGTCATTTGGAGCTTTTTCCTCTTTTTGCACTTTGCCCAGTACAGATACTACCGTCTCCTTGCTCAGCAGGCGGGCAATTTCAAAGACCTCCGGTGATATGAATTTTTTTGGTAGAGTGATCTGGATTAATCCTGTCCTGTCTCTGAGAATTACAAAAACGAGGCCCCCCATCTTTCTCTTATCATGGACCCAGCCAGCCACCTCTACTCTCTCTCCGTCCATTGATGGAGTAATCTCGCTGGAGTACTTTCTCATTCTATCCTCCTTTTGACACTCTTTGCATGGGCCTTAAGACCTTCCGCCTCGGCAAGAACCGTTATTGTTCGGGAGAGCTTTTTAAGGGCGGCCCTGTCAAATTCCTGGACTGATATGAATTTTACAAAATCGGAAACGCCAACTCCAGAGTATGCCCGTGCAAATCCCCCCGTAGGTAAAATGTGGTTTGTACCTGAAGCATAATCTCCACATGCCACAGGGGTGTAGTTCCCGAGGAATACCGAGCCTGCATTTTTAATTTTTGATATTAGCTTCCTGTAATTTTTAGTCATTATCGCTAGGTGCTCTGGTGCATACTCGTTTGAAAAGCGTACGGCATCCGCAAGCGATTGTGCAATAAGTATTGCCCCATTTATATTATCTGTGAGTTTTTTTACTTCTTTTGCAAGCTCCCTTGAAGTCGTAACAAGGACCGCACATGCATCCGGGTCGTGCTCTGTCTGGGCTGCCATGTCGAGGGCAACAAACTCTGGATTTGCAGAATCGTCTGCAATTATCAAAATCTCACTTGGACCTGCGGGGAGGTCTATTGCCACCTCATCAGAAACAAGCCTTTTTGCAGCAGTTACATATACATTTCCAGGACCAATTATCTTGTCGACCTTCGGGACACTTTCAGTACCAAATGCAAAGGCGGCTATTGCATGAGCCCCGCCAATCCTGTAAACCTCGGAAACTCCAGAGATGTTGCAGGCGGCAAGAACAGTGCTGTTTACTTCCCCATCTTTTTTAGGGGGTGATGCTACTGCAATTCTACTTACTTGTGCAATTTTTGCAGGAACCACGGCCATCAGGACTGTGGACGGATACGACGCCTTCCCTCCGGGGATGTAGCATCCGACGCTCTCAATTGGCCTTACGATTTGCCCTAGCCGGGCGCCTCCGTTCTCATATGACCAGGGGCCTTTTATCTGCCTTTTATGGAAGTTCTCGATGTTTTTCTTTGCCTTTTTTATTGCATCGATGACCTCACCCTCAACGCTATCGCGTGCCTTTTTTATATCCTTTCTTGAAACGATGAGTTCTGAAATGTCGGCATGGTCAAATTTTTTTGTGTACTCGATTAATGCCCCATCCCCCTTACTCCGAACGTCTTTTAAGATTCTCTTTACACCTGCCGAGACCTTTTTAATTTTTGGACCGGACCGGTTTATGAGTTTATCACGATTATTTTTTAACTTATTTAAATCTGAAAGCAGCATCAGCCACAATGTTTTAATGTAGGACATTTATATCTTTTGGAGTATGCATCTTGTCAGGGTACTTGGAGAGTCCCTCGGTCTATTAAAAAAGGAACCGAAGGTCTTTTTCCCAAGAATTATTACGTCGATTTTATATACATTTTTTATCCTGTATCTTACCCGGATTGCAATTGAGGTAAGTTTTGCTGTAAATCGTGAAATTGGGATGGCAGAGAGCCTCGGTACCGCGCCTGACATTTCCAGGGCGCTGTCACAGTTTTCTGGAGAGCTCCCGCTTTTTGTTTTCTTCTTTATTATCACATTTGTGTCTGATGTCCTGTCCTACGGCATGTTTGTCGTGATATCAAGAGATTTTCATGAAAACAGGAAAATCTCCCTTATCAGGGCATTTAAAGATTCTGTGAGCAGGGCCCGGGTGCTGTTCCTTGTGAGTGTTCTTGCAACGATTTTTGTTGGTTTTTTCGTGGGCATCTATTTGATTTTTGGAAGAATGTACATAATGACTCGAAGTCCTCTGTTTTTGGCACTGGCTCTTGCAGTAATTGCACTTGCAGTTATTTTGTTTGCATTAGTATTCTTCTTTGCCGTGCCGGTGGCTATGGTGGAAGACCGCGGGGCAAAAAGCGCAATTATGAAAAGCGCATCTTTGGGGATTAAACACATGCGGCCCGTTCTTATGGCAAATCTACTATTTTTTTGCATGATGCTTGTTGTGATGCTCGCTTTAGTCATAACAAAATTTCAAGGAGCTGTGGCGATTTCGGCTATATTTGTATTTATTCTTGGTAGAATTGCGCAGGTGATAATATATACCTACATAAGCATAGTAAATCCGTCTTTGTATCTATCAATTGAAGAAGTGGAACGATGACCTTTGACATCATATTAGAACCGAAAAATGCTAAATTAATCGCTCTTCTTTATGCTGGGTACCGGGTGTCGTATGACGAAATGCTAAAAGAGCTGGATGTCAAGAAAAAAGAGCTTGAGTCCATTCTTAAAGCCACAGATGGATACTGGGAAACCCCAATGCCGAAAAGTTACAGGCTCACTGAAAAAGGAAGGGTTGCCTATGGTGTCATAAAATCGAGGAATGTAAAAATTAAAAGGATAGAGAGAAAACCGGAGTCGAAATCTAAGTTTTTATCGTCGCTAAAGAAAAAGATTCTGGGACGGTTTTCATAGATTGCGAACGCGGCTTATGACATCTTTTAGATTTTCCTTGTTATCAAACCTCCCTAGAATGTCCATAAGCTCTCCCCGCCCCAGTTTTTTTAGTTCTTTTACAGACTCGACTAATTTTGGTACTGCCCTTGTAACGTTGTCTACGATGGTTATTTTGGCAGTCTGAGACGTCCTCGAAAGAGGATTTAAGTCTATTGCAATTACATTTTTGCCCATTTTTACAAGTGCCTCTGTTCTATCCCCATCTTCCAGTGGTACAAGTACGGCATCGCTATTAAAAATCCCATCTGAACTTACCTTTCTCCTCTCGCTGGATAGTCCCCTTATCTCTTTTTCTTGCATTATGCCTAGTATGTCACTTGCCCCTTTATCCAGGAGGATTTTCTCTATTTTTCTTATCCTCTCTTCATTGTGGTAAAAGAGGTTTATCTCAAGTTTTGCAGATGCCTCCTCTGAAAGTTCTATTAGGGCCTCGGGACAAAGGGCTGCAGTATTTCCATTTACAGATATTACCGGTTTTTTTGCGAGCAAAAGTGCCGCTGCCGAAGTCTTAATCGCTCTTTCCCCCTCCAAGGTCGTTTTCTCGCCCAGTAGATAGTCAAAGGCCTCCCCCCTGCCGTGGGCAATAAGGCCAGCAAGAGCGGTAATGCCCCTTTCGTATCCTTCGAGCAGGGCCTCCCTCTCTTTAAGAGATGTGTATCTTGGATGGTCTTTTGGCATTCTCGTCGCTTTGCTCCTCGAATGCAGGTCACTCTTGCCTTTCATTGTGAGACCGTCATTTCTGGGAAAGCCCTCCGGAAAGAATAACCTTAAATGCTGCCTCGGTGGTCATGTCAAGGTATACTGCATCTTCTTTTGGGATCATGATAAAAAAACCTGAGGTGGGGTTTGGTGTTGTCGGAACATATACGTTTATCATATCCTTTCCTGTCTTTTCACTTACTTCTGGGATGTTGGATTCGGTAGTAAAGCCTATTGCATATGAACCCGCTTTTGGGAATTCGACGAGCACGATGGACCTGGAGTCTTCTTCCCTTTTTGTCAATATCACGTGGCTTGCATCCTTTAATGTCCTATATACCATGCCGACAAACGGAATTTTAAGGAATCTTTTTTCAAAGAACCAGACGAATTTTCTCCCCCATGCCACCGTCCCCATTATTCCCAGGAGGGTGATAAGTAAAATCAGCAGTAAAAAGCTTATTCCCGGGACAGTTGTCAGGGGGCTTATTATCGGCTTTAATATTCCGTCGAGAAAATTGAAGGTTACGAGTATTATCCAAAATGTAGATGCAAGTGGAACAAATATTAAAAGCCCTGCAAGAAAGTAATTTCTAAGTTTTCTTAACATGTGGTTCAGCTCCTGGGGATTTTTTACCACGCCCTGCTTTATACCATTATCCTCGCCCCTATATAATCTATATCGGCAATCATATACTGAAAGTCCAGGTGCTCTGCTACCCTTTTCGGGTCAGAAGTCAGAGTGAATACGGAGTTTCCCAGCATAGACATTGAAGAGGAAATGCCCTCTTTCTCAAGTGCGCTTACTGCAGAATGAACCTTTTTGTCAATAAGTTTCGCATTTATTGCAAAATTCCGGGATAGTTCCAGAAAATGTTCGGGCGTGGGCTTTTTTAATAATTTTATCAGGCACTTTCTTCCAAATGTGTTTATCCTTTCTGTTTTTGTTCTGTCGAGCAGGATGGATTTGGTATCTATCTCATCACCTACGATGAATGTTACTATGCGTTTATCTGAAAAAATCTGGTCAGTTTTTCCTGTTCCAGGGGCGCCGGGCTCTGTTCGGATAACTAGACCCCCCACAGACTGGGCAATGACATCTCCAAGGCCCGTCATATTTATCACCTCCGCCCTATGAGCAATTGCCCCGCATTGATTCAACGTGAGGTCCAGCCCAAGAGCCCTGTTTATAGCAAGGGTCGCGCCAAATGCTCCTGCGCCTGAGACCCCAAAACCATACTTCATAGGGAGCTCCGACTCATGGGACACTTCGACAGAAAAATTTTCATGAGATGGCCCCAAAACGTCTTCTACTGCTGCCTTTGTTACAGGGCAGTCGCATATCTCCCCGTTTAGCTTTACAGAAACGCTACCCCCTTCCCTGAGCTTGACTGTGGTATAGACGCCCTTATCAAGTACGACGCCTGCCCCTTTTGACCCGGCTTTACCCGGGTCCTCAGAGTCGAAGATTTCAAAAAACCCTGTTATATGGCCCGGGACAAATGCACTCCCCTTCATATTACTCCCCTTTTCTTACCAGGTCCAAAATGGCTTTGGCTATCTCGCCTTTTGTGCTTTTCATGTGGAGGGATTTCCCTTTTTTGCCTATGATATAGACATCGTTTTCGTCTGAGCCCAGTGACCCGGATTTCACATCGTTTGCAACGACCATGTCAAGGCCGTACTTTTTCATGGAATTTACTGCGGCATCGCAAAGCTCCTTTTTTGAAACGTCGTAGAGGGCCTTAAAACCCACTTTCACCGCCTTTGTTTTTTTGATATTTTCCAAAATCTTCTGCGCCGGTATGAGTTTTAAGGTGAGGGAGCCCCTTTCGGTTTCTATCTTTTTTGCTTCGGGACTCAGGGTGAAATCAGAAACGGCTGCGGCAGAAATGTACACGTCGCAGTCAGATATCGCGGTCTTGACGGCCTTTAACATGCCCTCGGATGTCTCAACATTTTCGGTGTCAATATACCTGGGCACCCTGGCTGTCCCGGCGCCGTAGATGAGCTTTACCTTTGCCCCCCGAAAATATGCCTCCCTGGCGATTGCTATGCCCATCTTTCCAGAGCTTTTGTTTGTGATTATCCTTATGGGGTCGATATATTCTAAAGTTGGCCCTGCCGTAACCCCAATATTTTTTCCGGTATAGTCTTTTTCTGACAGCTCAAAAATCGCAGCATCGACTATGTCAGGGATATCGGCAAGTTTTGCCTTGGCCTCTTCAAATTTCGGCTCTATTAAAAAGAATCCGAGGCCCTTTAATTTTTTTATGTTTTTCCTAAATATGCAGTTCTCGTACATGCATAAATCCATCGCGGG
>JAZFTU010000102.1:0-8004 GCA_036446855.1 Hydrothermarchaeaceae archaeon (SeqCode)
TTTTTAAATTTTTCTTCATTCCATGTCGGTTCGGATGGTATCAGGTCGATGGTCTCTACTGAAAGGTCTTTATATTTCTCCTTCCCGCTCTTTGTCGTTGCCAAAAAAATGTCCATGCCGTGTTTTTTATATTCATCGACCGCCTTGGCTACAGATGCATGGGCGTCTTCTGGAGACGTGTATTCCAAAAGCATTGAGCCATTTGGCGCATCTGGAAAACTTGCCTTGCGCTCTACCGCCTCTGTAAAACCTGCTCCTCTCGTCCCCTGCTTGAGATTTACGGACACTACAGTCTCTTCATCTAAATTGATTATCCTTCCCCAATCTTCGTGCCCATTTGCCTGAACACAGATTTCATAGTTCTTTACATCGAGCTCGCTAAAGTATGCGACGCCCAGATTATCGGCGCTTCTTACAACCGCCGGCTTATGATTGCCCACAGGTTTTAGCGAGACCTCGGCATTTGGGACCGGGACCGTCGCCTTCTCGTCGGTTATTACGACGCTCAAATCAGAATACGGTTTTTTGAGAACAAAGACCTCGCCAGAATCCATGCTAATGTAGCGCTCGAATTCCGACTTTTTGTAGCTTTCATGGTTCAAGGTGATGGTATATTGGCCCTCGCTTATCCCTGAAAATCTGGCCCTGCCTGTCGGGTCTGAGTATCCGTCGTACGTCTCGCCAGTATCAACGTTTTTAAGGAAAACACCTGCGTTTGAAACAGGCTCAGTCATCTCATCGTTTACTACCGCTATGAAATTATGGCCGGAGGATGGCCCGTAGTCCTCCCCGCCAAACTCCTGAAACGTATCCTCCTTTTCTATTTCCTCTACCTCTGGATTTTCCTTGCTCTTAGGATTGGATATCTTTGCGCCTGCCTGATATGCCCCCCTTTGGAGTTTCGAAAGATTGTTTCCTATTGAAACTGAAAAATCATAAAAGTTGACCTTCGTCCAGATTATCCAAGTATAGAGGGAGATAGTTACGCCCAAAAGCCCTATGAAAATTGCCAGCATGAAATTATCAAAGTAAATGCCAACAAGGAGAAATGCAGTCAGCAAAAACATTCTCTCGGCTCGAGATTCAATGCCCGGGTCCCTCTTTTCCATCTTTCTTGCTATTAAATCAGATGTAACGACTCCTGCCAGCATTAAAAGGCCAATTGCCGGATACACGCCACTACCAATGTTAAGTGTAGGGATAAGTCCGTAGGGCTGCACCATGGAGATATATAATACTCCGAAGACCAATAAAAGGTCGGAATGCCTGGCAAGAACAAGTGGAAATTGCGGTAATTTTTTCATCCGGGATAGCTCCCGTATAACCTCGTCAATAAAGCCGGTAAAGAAAATCCCCAGAATTGCTACAATTTCAAACCACTTTGCGTAAAAAGTTGCGGCCGTAAAATAGAACGAAGAAATCGATAGAAAAATCATCGAAAAAGAGAACCACACAATCGAGGATATCGACACCTTTTTCTTCTTGAGAACTACTGCTGTCGCAAATGCAAAGGGCAAAAATATCGAACGTATTCCCATGTTGTGCTCCATAACTTTTATCATGCAAGTG
Organism: Hydrothermarchaeaceae archaeon (SeqCode); assembly: GCA_036446855.1. GTDB lineage: Archaea > Hydrothermarchaeota > Hydrothermarchaeia > Hydrothermarchaeales > Hydrothermarchaeaceae > JAHJSX01. The sequence goes on from JAZFTU010000102.1 coordinate 1,570, forward strand.
GTTTACGGTGGTTATATGTCTCTTTCGCCTGAAAACCAGAGGATATTGGCAATAGATGTGGGTATGGGGACACAGGACATACTCCTGTATGACAGAAGGGGGGCCTCCTTTAAAAAAATCCCTGAAAACAGCTTAAAGATGGTCCTTCCGTCCCGGACCCAGATACTCGCAAAGAGGGTGATTAAAGGAAGTGGGGACCTGTTCTTTTACGGGGAAACCATGGGCGGGGGGCCGCTTGCAAGAGCAATTTCCCATCGCATTGAAAAAGGGGACCCTGTGATGATGACGAAAAGCGCTGCCATGACGCTCAGGGATGACCTTCGCGAGGTAGAGGCTATGGGAGTTAAGATAATAGACGAGCCTCAAAATAGCCAATGCGAAAAAATCGAGACGGCAGACATCGACTTTGACATGATAAAAAGCGTGTTTTTAGAGGTTGGGGAGGAATTTGATTTCGACTGCATCGGCGTTGCTGTCCAGGACCACGGGCACGAGCCAGGGAAGTCTGACAGAATTTTCAGGTTTGAAAATATAAAAAAGGTTGTGAAAAAAGGCGCAACTCTAAAGGATTTTATGTACGTAAAGCCTCCTCTGCACTACCGGAGAATGAACGGTGCGCTTGGGACCGTCAAAAAGGCTTTTTCTGGAAAGTCATTTGTAGTTGATACCAAAATCGCGGCCGTTTCTGGCGCCCTATTCGGAATAAAAGAGAGGCCCCTACTTTCTATCGATGTTGGAAATGGCCATACCATGGCTGCGATGATAGGCGAAGATGACCTTATCCTGGGAATGGTGGAGCATCACACGGACATGCTTACAAGGGAAAGTCTGGGATACTTAATTGAGAGATTTACAGAAGGGAAGCTCACAAACCAGGAAGTTTACGAAGATGGAGGGCATGGATGTTACATCAGGGAAAATGCGCCCGTAAAAAGGGCTCTTGTTACCGGGCCAAAGAGAGGCCTGCTAACAGGACTCCGCTTGAAAATTGAACAGGCAAGTCCTATGGGAGATGTTATGATGGCTGGCCCTACCGGGATTGTGAGTATGGCAATTAAGGCATCACAGTAGGATTCATCTCCCATATGCTCGGTTTTTAACGTTGTTCCAACCCGCGTTTTAAGCCCTTGTATCTTGCACCAATAAACCCTGTACAAATTTCATGAATTCCGGAGGGAATGTAAGAAGTGAACTGCTTATCTCTTTGATATCTATATCACCGAATTTTATGCCCTGCATGAACCTGGCAATTTTGTTTAGGTCTTTATCGCTCAGTCTGCCCAGCACCTCTTTTATCTTAAGAGACCGCTTGAGGGCGACACCAACATCTTTTGACCACACTTCATGATATGCCATTTTAAAAAAATCTCCAGAAAAATTGCCCTTTTTTTTGGCCTCGCATATTGCTTTTGCTGCAAGCGTGCCGCAGTGCATTGCATTGTATATCCCTCCTCCCGTGAGTGGGTCAACGTGCCTTGCAGAATCTCCAACAAGTACCACGCCGTCCGCTGTGCTTTTAGTGAGCGGGCCCTGCACAGGGACGCCCCCTACTACAATGCTTACTACGCTTCCATTTTTTAGGTTATCCTTTGATGCGATGAATTTCTTGAGATACTCTAGCGCATTAATTTTTGAGTTTCTTACGCCCAGCCCCACGTTTGCGACGTCCCCTCCTTTTGGAAAAATCCACACGTAACCCCCTGGCGCATAATCGGACCCAATGTAGAACTCAAGGACATCTGGCTCGGAAATGTCAACACCTGCCATCTCGAACTGGACGTTTGATGCCATATCCCTAAGTTTAGTCCTGTTGTTTAATCCTGCCCACACCCCGACCCGTCCATCAATCCCATCGGCTCCCACGACCACGTTGCACCTGACCTCATACTCCTCGCTAAAGTGCTTGAGTTTTACGCCCCTTACAAATCCATTTTCTTTGACCAGCCCGGTTGCATAGGTCCTAGTCCGGATTTCTGCCCCTGCCTTTGCTGCGTATATCCCAAGGCACTTGTCAAACATCCTTCTTTCAAGCACGTAGCCATTTGGCTTTTCGGTCCTGAGGTCAACCCTTGTGCCATCCGGCGCGATGAGATACTCGCCCCGCGTTTTATTTTCTATAAATTTTTTATCGGGTTTTATACCGAGTTCTTTTAGGCCCTGTATGCCTGTCGCCTCCCCGCATCTAACCGGCATTCCTATCTCAGGCCTCTTTTCGACGACAAGAACGCTTGCGCCAGACTTGGCAAGCACCTTTGCAGTCGTTGTCCCACCCGGACCTGCGCCCACTACCACGGCGTCATAATCCATGGATTGCTCCCACCGGGCATGCCTTTATGCATATCTTGCATCTAGGTTCATTTCTTATATGCTGAATGCAGTTCTCATCTATTTGGACCTTCCCTGTGTCCAAAAGTTCTATTGCCCCACGCGGGCAGACATTTGCACAGGTTCCGCAATAAAAGCAAAAATCAGCTGTCTCCATAAAACTACCTCATGAATTTTGAATCAAAAACGAATCAAGCATTGATTGGTCATTGGTATAAAAGTTTTGTTGGCTTTTCTTATAAAAGAGCACTTCTCCGTATTTGCCCCCGCCTCCTTCCCGAATATTAAACTCTCCTTTTCTATATGCATCTATCAGATGTGCAAGCTTTTCACCGCCTTCTGCCTTTACAGATTCTATCGGTATGTCTAAAAGCACCGCAATCTCGGTTTTAAATCTCCTGATTAAGACTCGCCATGCATCCTGGACCCGTATTGAGTAGACGCTTTTAATGCCAAGGGCACTCGATATTATGTCGGCCAGGGGTGCTATCCTTATGTAATCGGGCCTCGTTTTTGGATTTTTTGACAGCTTACCCCCTGAAAGTTCTTGGGTACGGTCATAAACGCCTTTTTTTAATCTCCCGCCGCATAGCTGACACTTCCAGTCGTGCCTTCCTGCATCAGCGAATTTATACAATGTAAAGCACTTTATGCAGGCGGTCCTGTGGTACTTCCCAAGTCGGGGGTCCAGCCCAACGTTCAGCTTTACGCCCTCCCCAAAAATTGCATTTTTTATATCTGGAAAACTGAGATTATCTAGTGAGAGCCGATTAAATTCCCTCCCGAGCCTGTTTGGCCACGGCGAGTGGGCGTCAGAGTTGGTCAAAAACGAGATGCCAGAAAGCTCGGGGATTCGGTCTGCCATATCCGTATCTGCGCTAAGCCCAAGCTCTAAAAACCCGACCTTTTTTAGATTTTTTCCATAGCAATCTTCCATAGTGTCATACTCTTTGTAAATGCTGGTCCATGGAACAAATGCATGAGATGGGCCTAGAAAACCTCCAACTTCCAAAACAAAGTCCAAAAGTTCCTCGCCGCCCAGCCTCACGTGCGGGCGTCCCTCTTTTTCGATGTCAGTTGAATATTTTTTCAATGATTCTGTTAGGGACTCTGCCGAGCTTACTTCCGGGAGGAATATTAAGTGGTGGACTCTATTTAGGTCCTCTATCTCTGTTGTGATTACAAACTTGCACCCGTTCTTTTCGTATATGCCGTCCGAGTAGCGGTCGAGACTTTTTATATCCCCCAGCCATTTTGGATGAAGCGCATCCCCGGTGCCGACGACATTGAGCCCTTTTAATGCCCCCTGGGCGGAGATGTTACCCAATGTCATCTTCTCGGATGTTGCGCCAGAATATCTCCCGTGGATATGAAAATCACAGTCAACAAGCATGCCCATGACTATCCAATATACCTCAATTGTTCTTCTGAAGGCTCCCCCTTTTGGACCATCCCCATGTCTTCCATTATCTTTCTTTCAATCTTTTGTGCCTCGGCAAATTTCTTTTCCGTGTCTTTTGCCCTCTTTTTAAGTTTTTTTGTATCAATTTCGATGTTTATCAAGGCGGTCAAAACATCCAGTACCTTTTTTGCAGAAAGGGGGTCCATGTAAAATCCAGATGTCTCTCCCATGAGGCAAACCCCAAAGATTCCACTCAATCTGGAAAGCCCTAAAAGGAGGCCAGATACCCCTATAATCTGCCCGATTTCTTCCCTTCTTACTATAACCCCCTTCTTTTCGAGGTCAGGGATAAATTTCCTGTGAGTTACGGCCCCAAATACCTTTGGTTTTTCGACTATCCTCCCAATGCCAATTCCCCCGAGGGTATAGATTGTGCTCACCTTATATGGTTTTACTATTTCAAGGAGCTTATTGGAAAGTGCATACTGCCCCTCCGGTGTTGAGCTCTGGGTATTCCCCACAACGATTATAAGATCACTTTGATTCTTTTTTTTTGCCTTCCAGTAGTAAAACTCGTTTTTTAAGGTATGAATCATGCCGCTCTTTTTTATTAGAACCTGCGGCGGGAAGTAATCCGAGTGTAAGACTGCAAATTTCTTTGCACCAAGCTCTGATACAAGATGCTTTGCCGAAATTCTACCCACGTAACCTATCCCTGGAAGACCCTCGATTAAAATTGGATTTTTTAGGATTGGTTTTTGTGTAAACCTTAACTGAAAGGTCATTTATGCGAACTCCAGTTTTAACTTTCGCCTATATTTTCCATAAGGGTCCTTTGGAGAAAACCTTGCCGGCCTTGGGTTTGTGGAGGCCTCCCCGCATTTTTTGCAGACGTCCTTTAAGGTGTAAATCATACATTTTTTGCAGTATTTCATTTTCATTGTTCCCGGATGAAAGTACCGCTGCCCCCCTCCTTTTTTATGTGATCAATCGCATTATTTGCACAATTTTTTAGGGTCTCTTCTGCGACCTTGTATTCAGGTGCGGTAACGTTTACGCTGAATCGTGGAGACTTGATAAATTTTATGTCAACGCTGACATCCTCGCCGTATCCGGCATCCCTCGCAAAAATCAACGCATTTTTTATAATGTCCACCCCATTTGGGGCAAAACTTTTAAGGTCCAAAAACCCGGTGATGCTTACCGTCGGAAGCACTACATTTTCACTTGCGACCTTCAAAAGCGGTTTAACGTACTCCTCGGGGATGCTCAAATCTTTGAAAACCTCTGAACCAGAGATAGTCATTTCCTCCAGCGCCGTATAGATTTCACCGTATTTTTCTTCGAGTGCAAATCCCGCATCTTCGTATATCTCTTCGAGAGATTTTCCAATATCTTTTGCCGCAATTTCAAGGAGTTTTTCAGATTTCTGGGCCCTCTTCCAATCCTGAATTTTATTTTTTCTCTGGGCATCGCTTACCCTTCTTATCGAAAGGTCTATATGCCCCTTTACGCGGTCAACATGGAGAACCTTGGCAACGGTCTTTTGGCCCTCTTTTACAAAGTCCCGGATATTCTTTATCCAGGTGGATGCCACCTCAGATACATGAATAAAACCGTCTTTTTCTATATATTCGTCAAGCCTCGCAAATGCCCCATGAGAAAAAACCTTGGTTACGGTGCACATCACAAGGTCATTTTCAACGGGGAGTTCGCGCCTTTTTTTTACCACGCCCTTCACTCCAAAACTGAGATAATCTTGGTGAATATCTTGGACTTTCCACCTCTTGGCTCAGAAAAGGTTCTACCGCAGACCAGGCATTTTACAACGGTGGATGCGGCCCCGAACATCACCTGCTCATTTCCGCAGTCGGAGCATTTCACCCTTAAAAACCTGCTCTTTGGACTTGGAATGAGTTTCATTATTTAGGCCTCCACAATCTCAAAGACCTTTGCCCTAAATCCCACAACGTTATGGGCCTTACTGCATGTCTTGCACCTGAGAATGATGCTAACCTTTTTTGTAGGTTTTCCCGCACCCTTGAGCTGGGGCCTTGGAAATCCACCATACCCCGCCATGACCCTCCTAAACTGCCTCTGTCCTGCCTTGAGCTCTGAGGCCTTCCTCTTCTTTACCCTCAAGACCTCGTGCGTTGTATGCTTCTTGCAGTTTGAGCAGTGGGTCCTTTTCTCAGATGGCATTTTCATATTAGGCAGTTATAAAATAATACTTGATAAAGTTATCCCCGTTTCAGTGGAAAATATTATATCTCTCTCTACAAATCTTTCTTTATGGACATAAAGGTTCTCATGGAGATTTACCGAAAGGAGAGGATGTCCCCCTATCTGCAGGATGTGGGGGATGGATTCTACACCGAGATAGAGAGTGCCATAAAAGAGCTAAAGCTCCAGTACGAGGAGTGCCTCAAGAGGGGTGAAATCTCAAAGCAAACAACGCATCTAAAAGAGCTTGAGAATGTAAAATCTGTAATTAAAGACCTCTATGAGATACGCGAGCGAAAAGTCATTTTAAGCGCCTTAAATTACGTGAGGAGGGATGGTGAGGAGATAGAGCTGGAAAATCTTACCGAAGAAGAGAGGAAAATGCTTGATGAAATTATTTGCGTGCTAAAAAATAGCAGAAAAACCATCCTGGAAAGTTCCAAAGGGGGGGAGATAGAGCGCCCGCCCGAAAAAAGGCCCTCTAA
>JAZFTU010000103.1:0-17123 GCA_036446855.1 Hydrothermarchaeaceae archaeon (SeqCode)
TACGGCAAAAGCCCTTGGCGATCACAAGATAAAGTCTCTTATTGTGGCAAACAGGACCTATTCCAGAGGGCAGAAAATTGCAAAGATTCTGAATGGAAAGGCTGTAAAATTTGATGAAGTTGAAAAATGGATGAAAAAATCAGATCTAATAATAACAGCTACCGGAGCTCCCCGCGCAATCCTTACACGAGAAAAGATAAAAAATACGATAAAGGGGAGAAAGAAGGAACTCGTCATAATCGACGTTGCAACCCCTAGAGACGTCGAAGAAAGTGCCGGAAATTTGCCTGGCGTTAAAATTTACAACATCGATAGTCTGAGGGGCGTTGCAGAAAAAAATAAGAGGCTTCGGGAGATGGAAGCTGTCGGGGTAGAGGATATTATCGAAGAGGAAATCTCTCTTCTGGCAAAGCAGATCTTTCACATAGATGTCGAGGACCTTGTAAAGGTCCTTTTCAATGACTCAGAAAATATCAGAAAAAGGGAGCTTGAAAAGGCCTTAAGGATGTTAGACGGGATAAATGGAAAAGAAAAACAGGTGCTGGATGACCTTACTCGGGTTATTGTAACAAGAACAGTCACGCCAATTGCAAATAAAATCAGGAAGGCTGCTGAGATCGGAGATAAAGAGACCATAATCGCAGCTGAGAGACTCTTTCTAAAAGAACAGAAAACCAGGTGAGTGGAGGGCATATAAATGTTCCCAAAAAAACGCATGAGAAGGCTTAGAAGGACTGAAAAAATCAGGGCCATGCTCAAGGAGACCAAAATATCAAAAAATGACCTCATCTATCCTATCTTCATAAATGAGGGCGCTCGGAAGCGGGAAGAAATTAAATCCATGCCAAATCAATTCAGGCTGCCTCTTGGCGAGGTCAGAAAGGAGGCACTGGAGATAGTAAGCCTGGGAATTCCTGCTGTAATTTTGTTTGGCTTACCAAAAAAAAAGGATGCAACCGGTTCACAGGCGCATGATTCTCGCGGCATTATCCAGAGGGCAATTGGCGAGATAAAGGACGAGGTAGGGGACGATTTGGTTGTAATTACAGACGTATGCATATGCGAGTATACAGACCATGGCCATTGCGGGATTATTGAGAACGAAAAAATATTAAACGACCCGTCTATCGAGCTCTTCGCAAAGCAGGCACTCAGCCATGCAAGCGCGGGAGCAGACATTGTTGCCCCAAGCGATATGATGGATGGAAGGGTGATGGCAATCAGGGACATGCTTGATACAGAGGGGTTTACCGACACGATAATAATGTCGTATGCGGCGAAATTCGCATCATCATTCTATGGGCCGTTCAGGGAAGCTGCTGATTCTGTACCGTCCTTTGGCGACAGAAAGAGCTACCAGATGGACCCTGCAAATGCAAACGAGGCTCTGCAAGAGGTTTACTTGGACATAGAAGAAGGTGCAGATATATTGATGATAAAGCCTGCCCTCCCCTATCTCGATTTAATATATAGGGTAAAACAAAAGTTTGCCCTGCCTACCGCTGCCTATAATGTCAGTGGAGAGTATTCGATGGTGAAGGCTGCAGCAAGTAAGGGATACATTGAGGAGAAGGGAGTTGTAATGGAAATTTTGACCTCCATAAAACGTGCAGGTGCGGATTTGATAATTACATATCATGCAAAAGATGTCGCTGAATGGATGGATTAAAGTATCTAGTAGGCAGTAAGTCATGAATTCAGAGCGACTTTTCGAGGAGGCAAAAAGGGTCCTTGTCGGCGGTGTAAACTCTCCCGTGCGTTCAATGAAGCCGTATCCCTTCTTTACAGAGAAGGCAAAAGGATGCAGGCTATATGACGTTGAAGGGGAGAGCTATATCGATTACTGTCTTGGATACGGTCCATTGATTTTGGGCCACGCACACCCAACGGTAGTAGAAAGCGTAAAAAAGCAGATAGAAAATGGCTCACTTTACGGAACGCCAACGGAGATGGAGACGAAATTTTCCCAGAAGATTTGCAAAATCGTTCCCAGTGCAGAGAAGGTCCGGTTTGTAAATACCGGAACAGAGGCGACAATGGGCGCTATAAGGCTTGCCCGCGGGGCCACAGGGAAAAACAAGATAATAAAATTTGAAGGGGCATTTCATGGGGCTCACGATTATGTACTAGTGAAGGCTGGAAGCGGTGCTACCACACATGGGATGCCAACATCTTCCGGTATTCCGAAAGACACCACAAAAAACACGATAATTGTTCCATTCAACGACGAGGCTGCCCTGGAGGAAGCATTAACTGGAGAGGATGTGGCGTGTGTAATCACCGAGCCCATCATAGGAAACGCCGGATGCATCTTGCCCAATGACGGCTATCTACAGTTTTTGAGAAAGGCAACCGAAAGCAGCGGAGCGCTGCTGATTTTTGATGAGGTTATAACCGGGTTTAGGCTCGCCTATGGCGGGGCCCAGGAGTATTACGGTGTAACCCCCGACATCACAACTCTTGGAAAGATACTGGGTGGCGGCCTCCCGATAGGGGCGATAGCTGCGGGAAGCGATATAATGGATAACCTGTCCCCTGCTGGAAATGTGTATCAGGCAGGCACTTTCAATGGAAATCCCCTTTCCATGGCCTCGGGACTTGCCGCGTTAGGCGAACTAAAGGATGGCCGCGTTTACAAGAAAGTAAATGCCCTCGGGAAAAGAATACGAAGAGGGCTCAGGGAAGTTTCCACGGACCTCGGAATCGATGCGAGAGTATATGGCGTCGCGTCCATGTTTCAGATGTACCTCACGGGCGAGGATGTGGTGGACTATCAGACTGCCCTTAAAGCAGACAAAGACCTCTTTTTGAGGCTCCAGCGGGAGCTCCTGAAAAGTGGCATTTTCTTTCCACCCTCACAGTACGAGTGTAACTTTATATCGTATGCTCACGGAGAAGGTGAAATCGAAAAGACGTTAGAGGCGGTAAAAGACGCTTTAAGGACGATAAAATGAGGCTTACAATCGGCACCCGGGGAAGCAGGCTTGCATTAAGGCAGTGCAAAATAGTATCAGATCTTATAAAGGAAAAATATCCTGATATGGAATTTCAAACCCGGATAATAAAGACGACTGGCGACAAAATCCTTGATGTCCCTCTCGCAAAAATCGGTGGAAAGGGCCTTTTTGTAAAGGAGATAGACGAGGCTGTGGCAGGTGGAGAGGTTGACTTTGCAGTCCACAGCGCAAAGGACGTGCCAACAGAAATTTTAGATGAACTAAAAATTGTTTCCATCCCAAAAAGAGAAAAGATAAACGATGCCCTTATATCAAGAGATGGGCACCTGCTCGAAAATCTCCCAAAGGGAGCGGTTGTCGGTACTAGCAGCATCAGAAGAAAGGCCCAGCTAAGGTCCATCCGGCCGGATTTGGAGGTTAAGGATGTGAGGGGCAATGTGGACACCAGAATATCAAAGGTAGAGAGAGGGGAATTCGCTGCCATAATAATGGCACTTGCAGGCCTTAGAAGGCTTGGTTTTGAAAGTCATGTTACCCAGGTACTCCCTACTAACATTTTTAAGCCGTCGGTCGGGCAGGGTGCAATTGCACTAGTATCAAGGAAAGATTTTTCAGGGAAAAACATTCTCAATTCGATAAATCATCAGAGGAGCATGCTGAGAATTTTGGCAGAGCGCGCCCTTCTTGATAAACTTGGCGGGGGATGCCAGGTGCCTATTGGAGTTGAAACAAAAATAAATAAAAATCTACAGATAAAGGCGGTCGTAATCTCACCGGACGGAAAAAAGAAAATTCAAGTGACCGAGCAGGGAAATTGTGAAAAACCCGAGAAGATTGGAAGGATTGCAGCAGAAAAGCTTATAGAAAATGGTGCAGATATACTAATAAATGATTTCAAACGTTAGGAAATTCATCAAAAAGTAGAGGAGATTGATATGGTACTTTGGCATGTGAAATCAAAAAGGAAAAAAACTGGCGGAAAGCTCAGAGCAGGAAGTGGCAAGAAAAAATGTGAGAAGGGCCGAGATCAGGTCGAGACAAAGATAGGAGAAAGGCGTGCCAAGCTGATAAAAACCAGGGGGTCTTTGACAAAGGTAAAACTCAGGGTAGCACAGCACGCAAACGTAGTTGATAAAAAGGGAAAGGGCATGAAAGTGGAAATAATAGATGTCAAAGAAAATCTGGCAAATCTCCATTATGTCAGAAGAAACGTGGTAACGAAAGGAGCAATCATCGATACCAAGATGGGACAGGCAAGGGTTACCTCCAGGCCTGGGCAGGACGGAAGCATAAATGCCGTTCTTCTAGAGTAGGGGGAAAGTAGGTCTTTGAATTTAATCTGGATTGAAATATTTGGGCTGTGCTTTCTATTTTTCCTTTCCGCATTTTTCTCTGGGTCGGAGATAGCACTTTTTTCCGTAAACAGGGTTAGAATCCGAAAGCTTGCCGAGGAGGGTTCACCAAAAGCGATACTGTTAAACGGTCTGCTTGAGAGGCCAAACAGGCTTCTTGCGACAATACTCGTAGGAAATAACATAGTAAACGTTGGGATTGCCTCAATCATCACGTCTGTTTCAATTACGTTTTTTGGAAACCGGGGAGTAGGAATAGCAATCGGGATAGCTACTCTGCTTATATTAGTCTTCAGCGAGATAACACCTAAGGCGTATGCAGCAAAAAATTCTGACAGAGTCTCTTTATTTGTAGCGCGGCCAATCTCTCTCCTGGTACGATTTTTATATCCTCTGGTTCGGGGCATAGTACTTATCACATCCCCTGTCGTAAGGTTCTTGGGGGGGGAGATAAATAGGCCATTTGTCACAGAAGAAGAAATAAAGATGCTTGTAGATGTAGGCGAAAAAGAGGGGGTCATTGAAAAAGACGAGAAGGAAATGATAAAGGGGGTATTTAAATTCGGTGATACTACGGCAAAAGAGGTTATGGTCCCACGAATTGATACGTCATTTATAGATGGCAATTACACCGTAAAAGAGGCAAGAGAGCAACTGATTAAAACGAGACACTCAAGAACCCCGGTATACGACGGCAGCACTGACAATATCATAGGGGTCCTGTTTGCAAAAGACATCCTCAGCGTAGAAAGTGAGGATACAAAAGTTAAAGATATCATGCGTCAGGCGTATTACGTTCCGGAGACCAAAAAACTTGATGAGATATTAGACGAAATGCAGGAGGGCAAGATGCATCTGGCAATTGTCTGCGACGAATACGGGGGTACAGCAGGGATTGCCACATTAGAAGACCTCATAGAGGAGATAGTTGGAGAAATACTCGATGAAAGAGAGGAGCTTCCGATAAAGATAATTGACGACTCAACGGCAATAGTAAACGGAAAAACGAGTATAAGTGATGTTAACGATGCCCTCCGAATAAATCTTCAGAAAGACAATTTTGGAACAGTAGGTGGCCTTGTTTTCAACACCCTTGGAGACATACCTATAGTTGGCGAGAAGATAAAAGTAGACAATATCACCCTTATCGTAGATAAAATGAGGAGCAGGCGAATATCCCGAGTAAAGGTCATAAAGAGCTGATTTGCTCTTCGAGTTTACGTTTGCTTAAAACTGCAGCATCCTCACTTTTGGTTTCTATTATTTTGCATCCTCCAAAGTCCTTTAAGTTATACATCACTCTCTTAAAATCTATGTTGCCCTCACCTACAGCACTGTGAGAATCACCGAGCCCGTCATTGTCATGAAGATGCACATGAAGCACCTTTTCTTCAAATTCCTTTAGGAAGTCAATCTCATCACCGCAGGTATGGGTGTGAGCAATATCTAGTGTCAGTCCAATTGACGGGTATATTTCCAAAACCTCCCATAGCTCGTCTTTTTTACAGCAAAAAGTTCCGTGAAAATTTGGCATGTTTTCAAGACACGGCACAGGGTTGAAATCAGAACAAAATTCTAAAATCTCGCCGATGCTTGCAAGGTTTGTTTTCCATGCCTTTTCCTTAAAGGAAAGTCCCAGTGGGGAGAGCCGCCCGGAATGCAGCGTTATGATTTTGGCATTTAGAAAATGTGCAATTTTGACAGCTTCAAAAATCTGTTCAAGGGTCTCTTTTCTTATGCTCTTGTTTAGGCTGGCAATGTTTAAGTCAGAAAAGGGTGCGTGGACAAAAAGCTCGATTTCATGCGTTTTTGCAAGCTCTTTTACTTCAGTGTAATCTTTTTGTAGATGTCTTCCTTCGAGCACTATTTCCCAGGATTTAAATCCAAGCTCAGACACCCTTCTTACGGCCTCTTCCGGAGTGTAATTCCATAGGGCCATCGAGGAAATGCCGATTTTTCCCATGGGCGATGCAATATGGGTTGTAGATATAAGTACTTTTAGAAGATTTTTCAAAAGAAGGCCAAGTAGGGTATCGAAAAATGCGGGGGAAGGGATTCGAACCCTCGCATCCACTAAGAAACAAGGCCCTCAACCTTGCGCCTTTGACCAAACTCGGCCACCCCCGCATTGGGATGGAATTTCCTAGGGCGTTCTTAAATAAAAAAGTAACTATGGCACAACTGTGTCTGTAATCTCATATCCTGCCTAGTAATCTATCATGATAGTTAAGGTTTACCAATCTTTTAAGGAAGTAAACACCGGATACAGTCTTTTCATCAAATCGTCTTGTCACTGTTAGCGCCAACTCCTGGAAAAAAACCTTGCAAAAAAAGTACTATAAAATCTTGGATAATTCATGCGCCTTCTCTTCCAGTATCCCGCAGGCCCTTTCGAAAATTTCTTTCGGAGGGAGTGCGCCCTGGCTTTCTATTTTAAATATAAACTTACTCTCATCCCCTCTTACGGTAATTGCGTCGACGTCGCAGGCCTCTGCACACGAATTACAAAGAGTGCAAAGTTTGGGGTCCGTAACAGCTGCTTTGCCCTTTGAAAGCTTCAAAATATTCATCGGACACGCATCTATACACTCTTCGCATTTGTTGCAACTTTTGTCAATTTTTATAATGGGGTAATATTTGTATCCGACAACCGCCGGCTGCCACTTCGCATGGTCCTTTCCGGTGCCAAGTATTGCTTCTGCCTCAATTGAGATCTCCTGGCCTTTTCCAAGCCTTAGAATCAAAATATCCTCGATAGGTTTTATTTTTGAGTCTTTTGATTTGAGAGAATTTGAGTAGATTGATTGAAATTCCTTGTTACCCTTTGCTTTGAGAGAAAGTTCCAGTGTGCAGCTGGGGCAGCCCTCTCCCTTGCACCTGCACGATTCTGTAAAATTAAATAAATCTAGGTCAGTCTTTATTGGTATTTGCCCCAATCTGTGGGCAATAATCTCGTCATATAGTGACGATGTATTCTCGATAATCCTCACGTTTTCGATTGCAAGCGTTGGTAACTCAGATAATATGGTCCTCCTTATTGCGTTTGCAATACTGGGATTGATATTATCCAGTATAAGTGTAAGTGAATTACTCATACTCTCCTCCCTCTCTTACCGCCCCTTGCTTTTGTACCGTCGTGGGGAATTGGGGTTACATCTTCTATTCTGCCAATTCTGAGTCCCGCCCTTGCAAGGGCCCTTATTGCCGATTGGGCACCCTGACCTGGCGTTTTTGAGCGGCTCCCACCGGGCGCCTTTACCCTGATATGAACGCCTTCCACCCCCTTCTCTTTTGCTTCTTCTGCGGCACGCATAGCCGCCTGCATGGCAGCGTATGGGGAGCTCTCCTCCCGGTGTGCTTTAACTATCATGCCTCCGGACTTTCTGGATATGGTTTCAGCTCCGGTGGAATCGGTTATATGAACAATAGTATTGTTAAACGACGAATATATGTGCGCTACGCCCCAGATTTTTACTTCTCTTGCCACCTTTTTGCCTCCTTATTTTATCTTGAGAGATGAATGCAATTTAATGTCCTTTTCCTCGCCAGCCTTTACAAGGTAACTTGGGGAGGTAACCTTCTCTCCCCCAACAGTTACATGCCCGTGGACTATGAATTGCCTGGCCTGCTTGGGCTTGTTTGCAAGACCATTTTTTTGGACTATTGTCTGGAGCCTCCTACCTAGGAGGTCATCTATATTCATTGAAAGCACATCCTCAAGGTCGGCATCCTTTTTTAAAATATTCAGAGTAGATAGCCTGCTCAGAAGCTGTTTTTTCTCGATTTCTGCCTGGCCTGTTCCTGCTGCGAGAAGTTTTCTTGCCCTCCTCCTAAAAGTCCTCAGGAGACTTTCAGTCTTCCAAAGCTCGCGCCTGTTTTTTAACCCGTATTCAGTGGTTATCTTTTTTTCCCTCTCTATTCTTTCTATCCGCCAGAGATGCCGCGGTTTGCTAAAACTTTTTCTTTGCTTTTTTGGGTCTCCCAATATATCAACCTACTTTTTCAACCTTTTTAGCCGCCTTCTGCTGATCCCTCATCTTCTTTCTACTAACACCTACCGTGGTGCCCCCCCTGAAGCCCGTACGGGTCCTCTGACCCCTTACCGGGAGGCCCCTTTCGTGCCGTATGCCCCGATAACTTCTAATCTTTCTCAGACGGTTCAAATCATCCCGAAGGCTCATCAAAAGGTCAGCGCTTAAGATATGGATATCGCTTCCGGTGCGGTAATCCTTTTTTCGGTTGTACATCCATGGCGGGACTTTACTTTCCTTCAATGCCTCTATAGTCTTTCCAAGGGCTGCCGAATCTTTTTCAGGAAGAAGGCCCATTTTCTTTTTTCGGTCTACTCCTGAAACCTCACAGATGGAGCCGGCCATTCTGAGGCCGATACCTTTGATTTTAGTAAGGCTATAGTCTACCCTTTTTTTGCCATCCAGGTCACTTCCTGCAACCCGCACTAGATAATTGAAATCGTCTTCTACCAATATAGCTTCCTCCAGCTAAGCCTACCTCCGTTATTCCTACGGGCTTATAAAGTTTATGGAAAACAGACCCTACTCTCTTTCAATTTAAACCCCGAATGAGCTATCTTCTATTCCAAATGCCCATCTCTGGAGAGATGTTGCAGAAATCACCGCAGGGCAAAGCAGAAGCACAAGGGCCATCGTGGCAATTTTGTGGATTATTAAATATGGGGGTACTGGGATTTGAACCCAGGGCCGCGGGTATCTTCCGAAGGTTAAAAATTTCCGTTAGGGAATTTTAGGCCTTGGATACGTCTGGAGCCCGCTATGGTAGGCCGAGCTACACCATACCCCCATAGCGCATATCTCTACATTGTCATTAATAGGGAATATAATGTTTTCGAAAGAACATCAACCGAACCATGCATCTAAACTCTCCTGGGACTTTTTCTCCGACGTTTTGAGGGATAACCTCTCTAGCCCCTTGTTTACCCTCTCAGGCGAAAAGTCGTGCTCGTCGCAAAGAAACCCAAGTGTCTTTTCCCTATCAGGCCCTTCCCACTTAAGTTTGTAATCTTTAGAGGTCTCATAATCCAAAAACAATGCCTTGATTTCATCCACGTCAAAATCCACCTGCATCCCCTTTTCTGAAATCACGGATTTTGCGTCATTTGACCTTATCAAGTCCAGGGCCTTTTTCGGGCCGATTCCTTCTATGCCCTTGCGGTTGTAATCAGTCCCAATGAAAATTCCTATTTCCACGAGCTGCTCCCTATTTATCCCAAGATTTTTTAGGGTCTCATCAAGATATATGATCTCGGGCCTTACGTCTGTGTAAATATTCTTTCGAGGGAGCTTTCTTTTTCCTGATATCGTGAGATTTCTAATGAGCCTCGGAGCGCCGAAAAGGAGGGAATCATAATCCTGGCTCGCAGCCGCCCATACCTTGCCGCTCATTGCCATGAAAGCCGCCTCTGCCTCCCCCTCAAACGGGGCCTGAATAACAGGAATCCCCAGGTGCCCAAGGAGCCTTTTTGACTCATCTATCATCTCGCCTGTAAGTTTCGATGACTGCTGCGCGTATACCCTGGCATCCTCGTATCTCTCCTCCTCTATTGCGGCCTGATACTTTTCGCCTGCGCTTCTTCTTACCTCTGACCTCTTCTCAAGCACCCTCCTTTTTAGCGCATGTGGTTTTCCGTCAAATACGTATACAGGCAAGATTCCCTGCTCGATTAAGTTGATGTTCCTGTAAAAAAGTCCGGATAGGTGGCTTGTTACCCTCCCCCTGGAATCTTTCAGGGGCTGGCCAGTAGGCTGCCTTATTATGGACAGGAACTGATAGAGAGAATTCATCGCATCTATAGCAATCTTTTTGCCATTTAGCGACCTAAATTCCAAAGCACGTGGTTTTATGAGTTCTGGCAACTGGACTCCCATTTCTTATTACCTTAAAAAGATTTATATCTCTTAATGTATCATTTTTTTTTGGCGATAATGATAGATATAATTATAGCTGCATTGTATTTTTTCATACCGGCATATACTGCAAATACCTTTGCGTGCATCCTGGGCAAAGGAAGGCCGGCGGATTTAGGGAGAAACTTTACAGATAACAGGAGGATACTGGGAGACGGCGTTACAATCAGGGGGTCTCTTTCCGGGATTGCTTGCGGGATAATTGCAGGCCGGATATTACAGATGGATCTCTTGCTCGTCTTTCTCCTGTCTTCCGGCGCAATCGCCGGGGATGCAGGTGGGAGCTTTATTAAAAGAAGGCTCAATTTGGAGAGGGGGGCACCTGCACCGATTTTGGACCAGCTTAATTTTGTTGCAGGGGGGATTTTATTTGCCGGCCTTGTTACGAGCATACCCTTCCAGTGGATTTTGGTAATAATTGTTTTTACACCATTTGGACATTTAATCGTAAACAGGACAGGCTACCTGCTCAAGGTAAAAGACGTTCCGTGGTGATTTAAATGGTCTCCAGGTTACAAACAATGCTTTCCGAATACGTGAAAACCGGGAGCTTCACGTTATCGTCTGGGAAAAAGAGCAACTACTACATAAACATCAAAGAGGCATGCACAAGCCCGGACGTGCTGAAGGAAATCGCAAAAGAGATGTCAAAATGCGTAAAAAAAGAGGAGGTGGATAGAATCGCCGGAATTGCCCTCGGTGGGGTACCAATTGCAGTCGCCTTGGGACTAAAGCTTGACATCCCCTTTCTGATGGTCAGGGGAGATAAAAAGGGGCACGGTACTCTCGCACGAATAGAAGGGGCATTTAAAAAAGGCGACATGGTAATTATGGTTGAGGACGTTGTAACCACAGGGGGCTCAGTTATGGCAGGAGTAAAGGAGATAAGAAAAAAGGGAGTATGCGAAAAGGTGCTTTCAGTTGTCGACCGAAAGGAAGGGGCACTTGAGCTATTAAGGGAGCATGACGTAGAGCTTACATCACTTATTTCTGCAAGGAATCTATTCGGGGGGGATTAAACTGGACATGCCATCATCTGTGATAAGGGGCACAGGAATCCTTCTTGTTGTAATTGGCCTGTTTGGCACCATAGGCGGCATTTATGGCATAAAGATTATCCATGACTACGACCTCGGGTCGGTTGGCACCTCGGAGGTAAAGTTGTCAATATCAGATATGACAGAAAATCTAGAAAAAAACAAGCGGGAAGTGGATGGGGCCCTGACAAATACTACATCACATCTTAAACTTACATCAAAGCACCTGAAAGATGCAGGGGGAAGTTTGGATTCCACATCAAAAAAACTCAAGGCATCCTCTGCAAATCTCAGTGAATCTGCCGGACATCTTGATAGGGCATCTGCTCTGAACAAGGATGCCGGAGAAGATTTGAACTCTGCATATGAGAAACTGAGCAAGTGGTCCGATGACTACTCGGCAAATGGAAGTCCTCTCCCCCAAAAAACTATTTTCGACTCTGGCATTTTAAAGATAAAAGATGCATCGCGAAAGCTCGAGGTGATGGGCGCAAAACTCGAATCCTCGTCAGATAGCATGGAGAACTCTGCAAGTAACCTAAATGAGGCCTCCGAAGAGATGGGAGGCAGTTCAGAGATGCTCAAATATGCGGGGGGCAACCTCACAAGCAGCGGTGAAAGTCTTGAAAAATTCAAAGGCCCTCTTGTAAAAATGCTGACAGACGTTGCAACCCCCCTTGAGGATTTGAGTTCAAATATCGAATCCATAGCGAGCATCGGCGCAAATTTGGAGACCGGCGCATATGCACTTGTAAGCTACCTAATACTTTTGCACATAATCCTCCTTTTTATCGGAATCACATTAATAATTATAGAGGTAAATTTGTTCTACCCCGTATGAGAGGTGAAGGTATGGAGAAAATAGGAGTCTTGCTTGTCAGCTATGGTTCGCGTGCAGCATCCATCGCAGATGCCCTGTGCAGGAGCAAAAACTATTCTGTGGAGATATATGATGCAGATAAGCAGAAAAACCCGTATATTCTCGAGCGCTCGAAAGATTACATTTTGAGCAATGAAGTGGAGGAAATAGGAAAATTTGCAGAGAAACATAAAGATAAAATTGATTTTGGCATAGTGGGACCGGAAGGCCCGATAATAGAGGGCGTAAGAGATGTTGTAGAGAAGCGAGCAGAAATCCCTATGATATGCCCCACAAAGGATTGTGCAATTGAGGTAAGCAAGGTTGCACAGCGCATCCTGATGGACCGGTGCTACCCGAAGGCCAATCCGCGCTTTAAGGTATTTGACCCCTCAAAAGACGGAAGCCTAAAAAACGTGAAAAAAGAGGTGTGGAAATTTCTCGATGAATTTAATTGTGAGGTTGCGGTAAAGCCTGACATGCCTGCCACTGGAAAGGGTGTTGGGGTATGGGGGGACCACTTTAATACTAGAGACGAGCTTTTAGAGCACTTTGCATCGATATACAGGCAGGGGAAGGTGCTAATAGAAGAGAAGATAGATGGCGAGGAGTTCTCGCTACAGTTTTTTTCAGATGGAAAACACCTGGTAGAGACTCCCTGCGTTAGGGACTACAAACGGGCATTTGATGGTGATTTGGGCCCCAATACCGGAGGCATGGGCTGCTACAAAAATAGGGATAACCGGCTGCCGTTCATGTCCGGGAGCGACTGGAAGGAAGGTCTCAAAATAGGAAAGAAAGTCTTCAAAGAAATGAAAGGAAAGGGCAGCAATCCGGGTCTTAGGGGGATTCCACTTTACATGGCATATACCTGTGCAAAAGATGGGGTGAAGTTCTTCGAGATTAATTCACGTCCAGGGGATCCTGAGATTATGAATCTTATGCCCATAATGAAAGGTGACTTTGTTGACACCTGCTTTGATCTCTTAGATGGAAAACTCAAAAAATTAGAATTTGAAAAAAAGGCGACTGTCATAACGTATTCGGTGCCTATGACATATGGAGGATACAGAGATAAATACTCGGGTAGTAATAGGATAGATTTGACAGAGGTAAATAAATTGAGCGATGAACATGATGGAAACCTGAGGATATACCCGGGTTCCATGGAAGTTCGGGATGATGGAAGGACCTACGCCCTCGGTTCGCGGGCCGTGGGGTGCGTGGGAATCGGGAGCGACATAGAATCGGCAAGGAGGATATCCCTTGAAGGCACTCGTGCAATCGATGGCCCCCTCTGGAACAGGTGGGATATCGGCTCACCCGAGCATATAGAAAGGAGCATAATGCACGTTAGGAACTTGAGGAAATGAATTTTATTTCCATGGCCGACCTTGACGGGAATCTTGAAAAAATCCTAGAGCTTTCCACAAAGTTAAAAAAAGATGGGTTTAGCTCGATTCTCAAACAAAAAACGCTTGCAATGATATTTGAAAAGGTATCCACGAGGACGAGGGTGTCTTTTGAAGTTGCCATGACCCAGCTAGGGGGCCATGCAATTTACATGGAGCCAGAGTCTATGCAGCTTAAAAGGGGTGAGACGATAAGGGATACGGCAAAGGCACTGGGTGGCTATACAGACTGCATAATGGTAAGGGCCTACCTGCATGACAACGTCGTAGAGCTAGGAAAATATGCAGAGGTGCCCGTAATAAATGGTCTTACGGATTTAGAGCATCCTTGTCAGGCGATATCAGACCTGTTTACCATTAAGGAGGTGAAGGGAGGCTTTGATGTCAAACTCGCATACGTGGGCGATGGAAACAACGTGTGCAATTCCCTCCTTCTTGGCGCATCAATGGCAGGGATGGACATGTCTATAGGGTGCCCAAAGGGAGAGCGGCCAAATAATGCCATTATAAAAAAGGCTAAAGAATTTTCAAAAAAATCTGGTTCAAAAATAGAAATTGTTACAGAGCCTGAATCTGCAGTAAGTAAGGCAGACATTGTATACACGGACGTATGGACTAGCATGGGGGATGAAAAGGAAGAGGAGCGAAGGATTAAATTTAAAGATTATCAGGTAAATTCCCGGCTACTAAAAGGGGCAAATGACCCGTTAATAATGCACTGTCTCCCGGCAAAGAGAGGGGAAGAGATTACAAGCGATGTGCTAGACAGTAGCAATTCCATAGTGTTTAAACAGGCAGAAAACAGGCTCCATGTCCAAAAAGCCCTTTTGTGCTTCCTTTTAGGGGAACTTTAGCCGGTAACTCTCCGGTGAGTTAAAGCAGCCTTGTTACTTCTAAAATTTCGATGTTGCCTATTTCTTCTATCGTGTTTAGTGCGGCCTCAAGCTTTTCTGTTCCCCCCTCTTTATCTTCGATGACATAGGAGGCAATCAGGGCGACAAGGCCAAAAGCAATAGGCTCTTTTTTTACTTTGTTTAATTTTCCGTTGTCTATTTTGCCAATGCGGGCTTCCAGCGCATCCATGTCCTCGCCTGCACTCTTTGGCATAATCTTCATAGTGACCAGAACTTCAGCCATATTTTATCACCGGTATTTACGGCCCTTCAAAACCGCATTTGCAGGTATATCTCTTTCCGAGGTCTCTGCACTTCTGGCATCTGCCGATATTCTCCTCACAGAGGGGACAGGGCAGCTTTACGGCCCCATCTCCGGGGGTTACATAAACGCCACAGGTTATACATACGATTCGATCCATTTAATTTCTCCTTTTGCTATTTGGCACCTAACTAGCGGATTCCTGCAATGAATGCCACTAAAGCTAAAAACATCCCCAGTTTAATAAATTTTTGGGTCTTTTTGGCATTTTGCACATTAACTTTTCTTAAAAATACGAAGGACGCAAGAAATGATACATTGGCGATTGAAACTAAAATCAGATAATATTTACCAAGAATGCCAAATAGATAAGGCAGGGGGCTAAAAATGATTGCTGCCACCATGAAAACACCCGCAATCCTTGCAGACTTGTTAAAGCCCACCTTCATGGGGAGGGTTGAGGAGAAGAGCATATCGCCTTCAAAGTCCTCTATATCCTTTAATATCTCCCTGCTCGTGTTAGCAAGTCCTGCGAGGAGCACCAAAAAAAGCGTCACCACTATATTTCCAGCGACGGCACCACCAAAAAGGAAGGGGGAGGAAACAAGGTAGCTTACGGTAAGATTTTTTTCTAGTCCCCCTCTCCGCTTTATCCTCCACGCATACAAATATAGCAGGATTGAATTGAATAGTGCAATGGCCGATGCTGCAAGATTGATAAAGACTGAAATCAATATCCCGAGGCCAAATAGCAGCATGGCATACCTGTACGCTCCAGAAAGAGAAATTTTTCCTGAGGGGAGGGGCCTTTTTGGCCGGTTCACACGGTCAACATCAAAATCGTAATAGTCGTTTATTATAAATCCTGCGGCAGCTATTATAAATGCGCTCAGAAAACCAGAAAGTACCCCTATTGCAAACAGGCCTTCGGAGGCAACCATTGCGCCTGCAAATACCGCAATACCTGCCATTAGACAGTTATGAGCCCTTGTTATCTCTAGATATGGATTCACCAGTTCACCCAAAAACACTTATTTTTAAACATTTAAACATTTGCCCTCATAAAACTAAAGCCCGGTAGTGTAGTGGTCAATCATGTGGGACTCTGGATCCTGCGACGGAGGTTCGAATCCTCCCCGGGCTACTCTCCGCTCAGTTTATGGCCCTCTCCTCTTGTCTACAAGCAACTTTTTTGAGAATCGCGCTACAATCATAACTCCCTTTCATCGGTAGCGTCCTTTGCAATTCGGAAGCCTACATCGGGCTCTTGGTCATCGTCAAATATGTTATCTCTATTAGCAGAGCGAACCGACCTCCAGTCATAATCCATCGCTGACCCTCCACGAACCACGCGCCTACGAAAATCCCAATCAGTCCCCCGGGGGTCAGTAACAGTAGAGCCTATCTTAGGATATAACCAAGTATAATCCTGGACAAGCTCCTTAACATTTCCATGAACGTCGTACAATCCCCCCGCATTAGGTTTCTTTTGTCCTACGGGGTGCGTACTATTATCTTGACAGCACCAAGCATATTCATTCATTATCTCAACATTGTCTCCAAAAGAAAAGGCAGTTTTAGTCCCTGCTCTTGCAGCATACTCCCACTCAGCTTCCGTCGGTAGGCCGTACTTATCAGTGCCCTCCATTTCATTTAATCTCTTGATAAACTCGTCTACTTCTCCTATAGTTAGATTCTCGACCGGGCATTCACCGCAACCTTGATGGTGTGAAGGATTATAATCCATCACTTCCTCCCACTGCTGTTGTGTTACTTCATATTTTCCTATATAGAATGGTTTTGTAAGGATTACGTGGTGTAGGTACTCATGCTGAAACGCTCCCCTCTCAGAAGCAGGGGATCCCATATCAAATTCACCGGCAGGTATAAACATGAACTTAATTCCAATAGAGTTGATAAATGAAACATTCTCTTCGTCTTGATAGGAGATTATGACATCTGACTCATCCGATTGTTGCGGAGTGTCCGATTCTTCAAAGGACGTGGTTTGTGAAGTCAAGGACTCCCCCATACATCCTGAAGATACCAACATAAGAAACAACACCATCATAAAAAACAGAATTCTGGTCGCGTTCCCAATACCGGTACTCATTTAGAATCACCTTTACATACCTAAAAGTAGTCTACATAAAAAACTTTGTTTAAATTTTTGAAATGTTGACCTGCCCCGTTTTCAACAAAGTTGTTCACAAAAAACAGTTTTTTGCCAAATTTTCCCTCGAAATTTCCCTGTTTTCAAAATAGTTGCTCAAAAAGGAGGCTGATTTAGGCTTATTTTTTCAATCTTTTATATACTGGTTTTCAAGATAGTTGCATGTTCACAAGAAAAACGTTTTTTGCCTCAATTAGTCCTTGCTTTTTGATTTTATATTGCTTTTTACAAATATG
>JAZFTU010000104.1:0-2458 GCA_036446855.1 Hydrothermarchaeaceae archaeon (SeqCode)
CTGCCTGATCAGCCTGTCTGAAGTTCAGATAAGTATAGTATTCGTCAAATTCCTTGTAGTTCCCCATTACAGTAAGTTCTTTTATTGTATCTTCAATTCCTTCTGAGATTTCAGAGTTTACTGTGCCTGCAATCAAAAGCAACTTCTCATCTGCCTGCTCCTGGAGGAAGTCTTCAGTTGGGGAATAGATGATAAACCAGAAGACCAGAAGTAACGATGCCAGGAGGGGAAGGAGAAAGTAGAGTAAGAATTTTTTATATATTTTCATTTGGCACCTTGATAAAAATTTGGTTCCCGCCCTTTAAAGTTTTTCCCTCTTTTATTTATTCCGGTGCTGGCATAAATAGCTTTTGGCCGTATTTTATCGAATTTAACATAATATTTATTAGTGCGCCCCGCAAACCAAAAGAGAGGCGCTATAATGACGGTTAAGGCATTCTACATTGACCCGCTCCAGTCCGGTATCAGCGGGAATATGCTACTTGGAGCACTTATTGACGCAGGGGGAGATGAGCAAATATTTTTAAAAATTTCCAAAGAGATAGAAAGGGAGATAGGATGTAAAATCGGCATCAAAAAGGAGAGAATTGAAAAGAAGGGAACTATGGCCCTTTTTGTTGATATCGTGACAGACGGCAGGTGCGAGGATATACCCCTCCTATTAAAAAAAATTTTGGATAGGAAGGTTGAAAGAGATTTTGCACTCAAAGTTGCAAAAACCCTGCTGGATGCAGAGGCGAGGGTCCATGGGCAAAAAAAGGTCCATCTCCATGAGCTGGGCTCTGTGGACACGGTAGTAGATATTGCCGGAACGTCGGTTCTTTTAGGGAGCCTAGGATTATTTGATGCCAGGGGATTTTCATCTGTGGTGCTTGTCGGAAGCGGACGGGTAAAGACAGGCCACGGAACGCTTTCTGTGCCACCGCCGGTTACCGCAGAAATCTTAAAAAGATTTAAGATTCCATTCTGCTTTTCAGAGGATGAAAAGGAGCTGGCAACGCCCACAGGTGTTGCCCTACTTGCAAACCTCGCAATATTTGATAGTCCTAAAAACCTAAAAGTTGATACCATTGGAAGTGGTGCCGGTTCGTTTGACCTTAAAATGCCTAACGTTCTTCGCTTGATGATAGGAAAATTCAACCAGGGCGAAGAATCCATCTCATCTCTTAAGACCAACGTAGACGATGTTTCAGGCGAGGTCCTGGGATATACACTTGAACGCCTGTATGAGGAGGGGGCACTTGACGTCCAGATACAACAGACCGTCACAAAAAAGAGCCGCCCGGGACATGTAATCTCTGTCATGTGCAAAAATGAAGATGCAGAGAGACTCTCAAAGGTATTAACAGATGAGACAGGCACGCTGGGAATCAGGACTGGATTAATTCAAAAAAGGTCCACGCTGAAGAGGGAGATAAGAATAATTGACATAAATATCCCAAAATATCAAGGTAAAATTCGGGTGAAGATAGCAAAAGACGATGAGGGAAATATCGTAAACGCAAAACCTGAATATGCGGATATGAAAATTATCGCAAAAAAAACAAAAATGCCCTTAAGAAAAGTTTATGAAAAAATTCAGCCTATTTTAAATCAAGAATTTTATTCCTAAACTTCCCCACCCTGTTTGCAATTATTGAGGCAACTACCCCGGCTCCAAACCCGTTATCGATGTTTACCGTGGCAATCCCTGGAGAGCAGCTCTGGAGCATGGAGTATAAGGCTGCCCTTCCTCTGCCACCTTCACCGTATCCAGTAGATATCGGAAGCCCGATTACGGGCACATCAACAAGTCCAGCGACAACTGAAGGGAGCGCGCCCTCCATTCCGGCTGCAACGACGACTGCATCCACATCGTCTTTTATAATCCCCTCTATTGCAGGAATCAGCCTGTGAATCCCGGCGACACCGATGTCATAAAAGGTAAAAACCTCGCATCCCAGTTCAGACGAAATCAATGCCGCCTCTTCTGCCCGCACAGCGTCCGAAGTTCCAGCAGAGAGTATGGCAACTTTTCCACCGGTTTTTGATATTTTCAGTCCCTTTTTTCGTACCACAATCGCCCCTGCCTTTTCGTTTTTTTTAATCTCAAGTCCCTTGAGACTTTCTGAGATTGCTTTCATTCCATCACCTGATATTCTGGTGATTATGCATCTCCCTCTCTTCTCAATGAATTTTTTAGCAATAGAGATTATTTCACTTTCACTCTTGCCCTCGCCAAATATGACCTCCGGAACCCCTGTCCGGTTTTCCCTGTTTGTGTCAATGACCCCTATATTCTCAATCTCTGAGAGACTGAAAAGCTTGACCTCTCTTTCTGCCTCGGCGATAGAGATTTTTCCCCTTTTTGTGTCCTCTAAAATTTGCCTAAGAGACATTGCCTAAAGTTCCCTGAGCTTTTTTGTCAGAAATATCTTGTTTCGCCTGCCAACCTGCTCTTTTCTTATTGCCCCCCTCT
>JAZFTU010000105.1:0-5514 GCA_036446855.1 Hydrothermarchaeaceae archaeon (SeqCode)
GCCCACAAATTTACCCAGCGAGAAATCAACAAAATCCTTGTAAAGGAGGCATCGGATGATAAAGTTATCGTAAGACTTAAAGGGGGAGACCCATTTGTCTTTGGGAGGGGGGGAGAAGAAATAAGCGTGCTAATTGAAAGCGGTATAGGTTTTGAGGTCGTGCCTGGTGTAACGTCAGCAATATCTGTCCCAGCACTTGCAAACATACCAGTAACTGACAGGAGATATTCGTCTAGCCTTACCATCGTAACCGGACAGGAAGCACCGTCTAAAGAGGGAAGGATAGACTACGGGAAGCTGAATGCGGACACTGTTGTTATCTTAATGGGCGTTAAAAACCTGTCAAAAATAGCCGGGCAGATGTCCAAGTCCCGGCGGAATGATACAGCCGTAGCCATAATAGAAAGCGGGACAAGTGATAAGCAGAGGGTGGTTGTAGGCACTCTTGCAAATATAGTGGACAAAGCCAAAAAAATGGGGATCAAACCTCCTGCGGTCATCGTTGTCGGCGATGTCGTAAAGTTAAAATTCAACTGATTATTCGTACCTCAATGCATCCACCGGATCAAGTTTTGCAGCTTTCATGGCAGGGTAAACCCCAGATGCGCTGCCAACGATGACAGAGAAGAGTATGGCCGCAATGATAACCTCTATGGATGTATGGGTTCTAAAAAGTGTTATGTAGGACTGTGCTATCTTTTCTATTATCTCTGAAATCAGGAGGCCAAATAAGACTCCGATGCCCCCTCCAACAAAACCGATAACCACCGACTCGCTGAGGAATATTCCAAGTACCTGATGGTTTGTTGCCCCTGTAGCTTTCATTACTCCAATCTCTCTTGTTCTCTCCATGACACTCATTAACATGGTGTTCATGATGATTACTCCTCCTACAAGCAGAGATACGGAGGCAATGCCACCCAAAACAAATGTCAAGATGTCAAGTATTTGACCAACTTGAGTTGCCTGGTCTTCTGTAGAGAGTATGTCAAAGTCCTTCCCCCCTCGTATCTTTTTTAAGCGGTCTTCTATCTTTTGTTTTACCTCTCCAACAATCTCAAGGTTATCCGTCTGGACAAAGATAAAATTTATATCGTCACCTACATCAAAAAGAGACTGCGCTGCCTTAACTGACATGTATATCTGGCTATCGTCCTGGCGGGACCCTATCTCCTCAACTATCCCAACCACCCGGAACCTCTTCCCACTGACTTCAAGAGATTCCCCGACGCTTACCTCTCTTTCGAACATATCTTTGTGAACTATGTATCCAATGAAGATATTGTCTATTTCGGTTTCTTTTATGAATCTGCCTTCCTTTAGGGTCAAAAAACCAGAATAGAGGTCAATGGCATCGTTAGTTGACCCCACAACAAACGCTGTCTGCACTTCTGTACCTTTTTTAGTCTGTGCGATAGTAAAATACATTGGAGCCATCTTTTTGACACCAGGAATTGTTCTTATCTCCCTTTCTTCGGCAGATCCAAAAGGTACGTATTCCTTTGGAGGGCCCTGTTGACCGCTGAACAGGCCTGCAGGCATTATGTATATCTTATCTGCCCCCACCTTGTCAAGCTGCTCGTTTATTGTGACTCTCATCCCCTGAGTAACGGAAACCATCGCCACAATTACAGCAATTCCTATGACTATTCCAGAGAGAGTCAGGATACTTCTGGCCTTCTGCTGAACGAGGGTCTTCAGAGGCATTTCTAGATATTCAATCATCCTCTAAGCGCCTCCACCGGGTCAAGTTTCACTGCCCTGTAGGCAGGGTATACCCCCGATGCAACACCCACAACCAATGAAAAAACCAGGGCCATGATTACCATTTCAGAAGTGACAGCCGTGACCAAGAGATTTGGGCCCAAATAATCCTCCGCGACGACGTTTATACCTTTTGAAATTAAATAACCAAATAAGACCCCTATGGCGCCTCCTATCAGGCCAAATATCCCTGATTCTACTAAAAATATATTCATGACCTGGCGGTTTGTTGCGCCTGTGGCCTTCATTATCCCTATTTCTGGCGTCCGCTCCATTACGTTCATTATCATGGTATTTGCAATGCCGATTCCACCTACTAGCAATGAAATGCCAGCTATACCTCCAAAAACAACTTGAATAACCTGTGTCATGGATCTGATTGACCCTAGAAGCTGTTGGGAGGTTGACACCATAAACTCGGCATCCTCATGGCGATTTTTTAGCAGCTCTTCTATCCTAAGAGCGACAATGTCGACATCGGCCCCGTTTTTTGCCCTTGCTATCATGCCCGTAATGCTGTCTCCTCTGTCAAGGAGCTCCCTTAACCTACCTATGTCCATCATTATTATATTATCACGGTCGGGGTCTCCAATCTCATTGAATATGCCCACCACACGGAATTCCGCTCCCTGAATGATGATTTTGTTTCCAGTTTCAACCGAACTTTTATAATAATCGTCGTGGATTTGATATCCTACGACTACAACGTTTCTATCGCCTGCCCGAAGCCATCTTCCAGATTGTAGATTGAACGCTCCAACGTCTGAAAATGTGCGCTTGGCCTTGCTAGGATCAAGGCCCATTGCAGTCACTATTCTCTCCTCGCCTTTGAATTCACTGGCTAAGGAGACGCTGTACATGGGCGATACGAATTCAACGCCAAATACGTCTTCTATGTCATCCACATCGCTGTCGGTCAGACCTTGGCCTGTGGCCCCCAGTTGCCGGGTCGCTGTGACAATTATTTTGTTAGTACCGAATGCCTCGAACTGCTCCTCTACTGCTTTGGACATTCCTGCCCCTATTGAGACCATGGCGACGACAGCTGTTATACCGATTATTACCCCAAGGAGCGTTAGAACTGCTCTCATTTTCTGGTATACAAGATTCTTAAGAGTCAGTTCAATGTACTGAAGCATCTTTTCAGCTCACAACCTTTCCATCACGAATGATTATTATCCTCTCCGCCCTCTTTGCGTACTCTTCTTCATGGGTGACCATGATGATGGTCTTGCCCTCCTTGTTCAACTTCTCCAAAATCTTCATAATTTCCTCGCTGGATTTTGAATCAAGATTTCCGGTGGGTTCATCTGCCATTATGATATCTGGATTGTTGGCAAGGGATCTTGCTATGCATACTCGTTGCATCTGCCCTCCAGAGAGTTCAGCTGGACGATGTTTCATCCTGTCACCGAGTCCTACAAGTTTCAAAAGTTCAGCGGCCCTTCTAATTCTTTTAATTTTTGGGAGTCCTGCATACCACATTGGAAGTTCCACGTTTTCGATAGCGGTAAGTCTTGGAATCAGGTTGAACTGCTGGAATATGAAACCTACATTCTCCCTGCGTATTTTGGCAAGTTCGTTGTCTGACATCTTGGAGATGTCATGCTCTTCAATGAAGACCTTGCCTTTTGTCGGACGGTCAAGGGCCCCGATCTGATTCAAAAGTGTGCTCTTACCGCTTCCAGAGGGCCCCATTATGGCAACATATTCTCCCTTTTCAATAGAGAGGTCCACACCCCGCAGAGCGTGAACCTTGACCTTCCCCATCATGTAGCTTTTTTCAACTTCTTCAAGTCTTATAATATCCATCTTTAGCGTTCACTCAATTATTTGTGCAGCCTTCCTTCGCCTCCAGATGACCACCGCTGTTACTGCGATTATTAAAAAGGCTGCAAGTCTGCTATAGAGCGATCCCCCCCGCGGTTTGTCCACATATATGTTGAAAGTCTTTGTCTCTTTGAATTCGTCTCCATTCACATCAGTAAATAGTATGTCCATTTTAAACTTGTGATTTCCTGGCAACGCTTTTTTAGTAGCGGTAAGGTCAAAGATGCCAGAGGAGATGTCATCCTGCTCTATTTTGCCTACAAACGATGAGAATTCCCCGACAAAACCCTCGCTGTTGGATATAGTCGCCATCACAGACTTGGCATCCTGGGTGCCAATGTTTTCAAGCTGGACCGATAGAGTGAAATCTGTTTTTGGATATATCTTTGCAGGAGACGTTGATATCCCTGCAATCTCAAGGTCGATATCACCCCTATCGCTGATATAAATTCTAAATGGTTTTTCTACTGTTGTTGAGGTATCGTCTTCGTCCATATACCGCATCAAGATTACAAGATCATATGAACTACTTTCAGTTGTCTTTCCAACTTTCATGGTGAAACTGGCCCTTGATTTGCCGTCCCTTTTTATCGTGCCAAGATATGCCTGGTCTTCACCAGTTATTCCTGTGGGCATAGTCAAAACGGCCTCAACAGATATTGCTTTTTCTTTTCCGACGTTCTCAATGTCTATGTCAAGAGTGAATTCTGTATCCGAGTATAATCTCTCTGGAGTGGTATTTATGCCGGAAATTATAAGATTAGGCTCTCCGACAACTGCTATTCCAAGGTAAACCGTCTGGGTCTGCTGGATTCTGTTGCTATCGTCCCATATCAGGTTCAAGGGTATGTTGTGCGCGCCTGTTGTGGCGTTGTCATCCACTTTTATGTTATATTTGACGTAAATGCTATCTAGCTGCTGTACTACTCCAAAATATTCCCGGTTTTCCTCTGCCGCTTCTGCCCTGCTCAAATATTTTTTCGAGGAGTCCAGTGCGTCTATTGGCGATGTGTCATCAGGGTCCAGTATGGCCCTTAGATTTACACCAAAATCCGAACCCAGATTTTTAAGCGTTATATTTAGCTCTGAAGTCTCGCCGGGAGTAACTTTTGCTGGGGCAACATCCAAGACATAAAAATCTGCACCCACTGCTGAAACAGTCGGGATAAGAAGTAATGCCCAAGCTAAAAAAAAATTCTTCATATCATACCTCCTTTTCGATTTCTTTTAATATCTTATTTAACCATGCAATTTCTGTAGTGATGTGCATAATGCCCCGTTGCACCGTCTCAAATCTGAATTTTGGCATCACCCCTTTCAAAAGGTCTTTTCGTTTTTTTAAATCTTCAAGCAGTGCTTCGTTTCCCCTCTTTTTTTCCATCAGAAACTTTATTAAAACCTTTTTTTCGAGGTGGTCGAGGAAAAATAGGTGCAGGGTAAATTCGTCTCGAACGGTTGGTTCCCTCCCTAAACGCCTTTTTAGGATATTTTTAAACTCTTCCCTCCCTTGAGGGGTTATTGTATGCACTATCCTGTCAACGGTGGAAGAAGGCTCTTTTTTGCCGATGACCATCTCATCATTTCGCAATTTGTTTAAAGTTGGGTAAATCGAACCAAAGTTTATCATCCAAAATGCCCCTCCAAATGTCTCAAAGTACTGCTTCAACTCATAGCCGTGCATGGGCCTTTCCATCAGCGCTCCCAGAATAGCCAACCTTGAAAGAGACATATATAAATTTGATATATATCGATTTGATATATAAGTATTCCGTAGTAACGATTCTTTTTATAACTTTAGGACGTTGTTAGCAGGACACGTGACTCCCACCGGTAGATGCATACAATCGTTCAAAGACCCATGGGGGCAATTTTCTATGGAATTTGAAAGCTCTCTTGTTACCCGCCAACATGCGTAATCTG
>JAZFTU010000106.1:0-4101 GCA_036446855.1 Hydrothermarchaeaceae archaeon (SeqCode)
CCTGGGGAAGTGCAACTGCAACTGACGGCTCATTAGATTCTCCCTTCGAGCTTTTTAGCTTCACAATTGAGCTTACATCCGGAAGCACAAACAAGCTCCTGATAAGGGCCACAGATGAATCCAATAACACTGCAACTCCGATTAACAAGTGGTTCACCGTCCCCGCCACCTGCGAGAAGATTACAGTGTCGCCTGGCGGAGGAGGAGGCGGCGGAGGCGGCGGTAGCAGCGGGAGATTGCGTGCACTTTGCGGCAATTTCAAGTGCGAAATTGGTGAGAATAGTGAGAATTGCCCGTTAGACTGCACCGGCCTAAGTGACTTATCCACGGCACCACCATATTCAGTTGAGACAAATTTGATTGACGTAATCCTCCATCCAGGAGAGAGCACGACCTATTCAATATGGATTTCAAATAATCAGAACAAGACAAAGAAGGTAAATATATCTGTAATTGGAAAGGCGGCAGAGTTCATAGACTTTTATGGAAGGGGAAAAGTCAAGCTCTCAAGAAGCGATGTAATTGAGCTTAAGCCCAGGTCCACAGAACCAATAGAGGTGAGAGTGTCATCAACAGATTCCACAAGACCTGGCCTTTACACTGGAGACATCCAGATAAAAATAGACGGCGATACCCAGGTCATACCGGTAACTGTGATGATAACCCTCGAAAAGGAGGGCCTTTTAGACGTGAAACTGGAGGCAATAACAAAAGAGGTCATGCCCGGAAAATCTGTCAAGTTCCATGTATCTCTATACAATCTGGGCGTCAAGGAAAGATTTGATGTCCACATGATATACAAAATAATCGATGTTGCAACAGAAAAGCTCATAACCCAAAAAGAAGAGGAGATGGCAATTGAGACCTCTCTTTCGTATATAAAGGAAATCTCTTTTGAAAATGTTACGATAGTTCCCGGCAAATATTTCATCGAGGCAGAAGCCGTCTATGAGAACAAAACCGCATCTTCTGCCGATGTGTTCGAATTCATTAAGCCGTTCTGGACGGCCACAAAGAAGACTTTGGGACTTTTGTTATTGCTACTTGTAGTGTCGGCGGCTGGGGGTTACAAGGCCCGGCAGATGTACATAACCAAAAAGCTCGAAAAGTCCCGGTACATTCACGAGTCACAGTACGAGAACCTGCCGAAAGGGCCGATGTGGATGGGAAAGATTGCAGAGACGGACATCCGGGCGGAATTTGACCCCAAGGACCTTAAAACCCACTGCATAGTCGTAGGCGCGACAGGGTCAGGAAAGTCAGTTGCGGCATCGGTGTTCATAGAAGAGCTTTTGGATATGAAGATACCCGTTGTGGTATTCGACCCGACGGCACAGTGGACGGGCTTTGTACGGCCATGCAGGGATGAGGACTTCTTCAAGGTCTATGAGAAATTCGGTATGAAACGGGAAGATGCAAAGCCATATCGCGGCGTAATTTATGAGGTAACAGACCCGAAGATAACAATCGACTTTAAGAAATATATGAACCCCGGAGAAATAACGATATTTACCCTCAACAATCTTAAGCCGGGAGAGTACGACCAGGCGGTAATGAGTATCGTTGATCAAATATTCCAGATACAGTGGGAAGAGTCCACTGACCTAAAGCTGGCAATCGTCTTTGACGAAATTCACAGGCTCCATGAAAAGTACGGCGGCAAAGGCGGATACATTGCTCTTGAGAAGGGTGCAAGAGAGTTCAGAAAGTGGGGCATCGGCCTGCTTTTGGTATCCCAGATTATCGCCGACTTCAAAGAAGAGCTCTTGGGCAACGTGCTCACGGAACTGCAGCTCCATACAAAATCTGCAACAGATGTCCAGAGGGTTAAAGAAAAGTATGGGGAAGAGTTTGCAAAGAAGCTTCCAAAGCTTGAGATAGGAGTTGGCATGATGCAGAATCCGAAGTTCAACAACGGACGCCCGTTCTTTTTAAATATCAGGCCGGTAAAGCACGAGGCCCACAAGATCCCAGACAAGGAACTGCAAACATATAAGAAGTTTGAGGAGATATTAAGCGATGTCGAGAAGACGATCGGAAGGATGAAAACCGCAGGCGTGGACACCTTCGACATTGACCTGGAATTCAAGCTCGCCCTCGACAAACTCAAGGAAGGCCGCTTTAAGATGGCAGAGATGTATACCGAATCACTTCTTGAGAGCCTGAAACGGTACGAGAAAAAGAGTAGGTGAGCCCATGAGAAGGGTACAGGCACTTATAATATTCTTAATATTTGTTAACTGGGTGGCGGCGCAGGAAAACGCGGTATTTCCAGTCAGCATTGAGACCGACCTTCTCAATCCCGAGATTACACGCGGGGAGATTCGGAACTATTCGATTTTGCTTATCCCAACCACAGGGAGAGTAAATAATTTAAAGCTCTATACTTTTGGACAGGTATCCCAGTTTATCACATTTGAAAAGACACAGCTCTCATTGGATTTTGGTGAAACACAGGAGATTAAAATAGAGCTTGATTCCGGGGGTGCAAAAACTGGGATATACACAGGCAAACTGATATTGGACGCAAATGGCAGGACAAGGGAGATTCCAGTAAAAATCAGTGTAATCGAAAAAGATGCAAAAATTGACGTGACAATGGAAGTTAAAACGAGGGAGGTAAAGCTCTCAGAGCCCATAAAATTTCTGGTAACAATTTACAACGTCGGGCAAAAGGAGAGTTTCAACCTCCACCTGACCCACAAATTAAAGGACGTAGCAGGTGAAGTAATATCGGTCCAGGAGGAAGACGCTGTGCTCGTAACGTCACTATCACTCGACAGGACCTTTTTTTCGGAGGGTCTTCCATTGAAAGGCGATACATATTACGTTGAGACTGTTGTAACTTACGAAGGCAAAAATGAAACCTCCGTTGGCCCTTTCAAACTACTTGAGCCGTTCTGGACTGCAGGAAAAATTGCCATTTTATTTTTTATAATAGTTATCATATCCTTTGTAGCAGGCTTTAGTTTTTACAAGTAGGGCCCCATAAATTCGGGGTCAGACTATTTCCTTGATACTTCTAAGTCTTGCCCGAAGTCTGTCAAATTCCTCTGTTGAGAGCTTAAATACCTCTGCGACGATAAAGTCCACAACTCCTATTACGTCCCCCTTTTCTATAACTCCATCATCAACCGCAAAAAAGATGGCCCCTCTAGCTGTCCTGGAATGCTCTATTTTCATCTGCGGGTCTTCCTTGAGCATAATCACATTGCCATTTGGGTGTCTCATGTAGCTGTCCAAAAAACAGAGGCAGCTCTTTGGTATATCCAAAGGCACTATTTTGACCTCAACCGTCTTATCACGAGAGACTATCACATCCTCGTCTGCAAATATCGTATTAATTATCTTGTGTAGAGTATTTGAGGTTTCGTAGGATTCTTCGAATCCACTGTCAGTATTCTTTATCCTTTTCAATTTTTTCCTCAATATATATTAGGTCCAAATTTATACTTAAGTTTTATGTATCATGTGATTTAAGGGGAAAATATGCGATTGAATACGCCTTCGATTTGCGCTTCTGTAATTGCCCATAGTGTAGAAGAGTTCCTTGCAACACTGAATAAAATAGAGCATGCTGACATAATTGAGATAAGGGCAGACGGCCTTAAACTTAAGAATAACGGACATGTATCCCCGATAAGGGCGCTTTTAAAAGAGGCAAAAGGGGCAAATCTCCCAATCATACTCACAGTCAGGATGTCAAAGGAGGGCGGCTCCTTTTCAGGAACTGAAGCGCAAAGAATTGAATGCATAAAGGAGGGAATTAAGTATGCGGACATGCTCGATATCGAGCTAGGGATGGCGGGGGAGGACAGAGACGAGCTAATTTCCATTGCAAAAAGTAAAAAGGTACCTGTCATCCTATCTTATCATGATTTTAAAAACACACCCGGGGAAGATAAAATGATGGCCATATTAAAAGAGGAGGAAAAACTTGGCGCAAGCGTTTCAAAACTTGCAGTAACGGCAAATTCGGAGGCAGACGTCCTGAGGCTTTTGGGTGTTACGAAGGAGGCGAAAAAGCTGCTCAAAATTCCATTTTGCACAATCTCCCTGGGGAAAATTGGGGCGATTTCAAGGATTGCCGCACCTGTTTTC
>JAZFTU010000107.1:0-2735 GCA_036446855.1 Hydrothermarchaeaceae archaeon (SeqCode)
TCGCCTGCCATCGCACCCGCCCTCGTAAGAATTCCATTCTTTTTTACCTTTCCAAGGGCCGTACCCGATATGACAATCTCATCATGCTCCTTGGTATCCCCTCCGAGGACGCATATCCCGTGCTCTTTGCACGTGCTGTTAATGCCGGTTGAAATCCCCTCGATAATTGCCTCGTCCAGGTCCCCAGGAAGGCCAAAGGAGAAGAGAAGCCCTATTGGACTTGCGCCCATCGATGCAAGGTCACTTAGGTTCACGTTTGCCGCATACATTCCTATCTGCTCTGGAGTCATCTCCCGCGGGATGTGCACCTTTTGCGTGATTATGTCTGTGGATATGGCAAGATAATTTTCAGAATCGAGTTTGAAGACTGCAGCATCATCGCCAATGCCCACAACCTCACTATCGCACTTGTTAAAATTCCTTGCAAAAATCTCTATGATTTTGCGCTCGCCGAGCTTTTTTAGCTTCATTTTACCCCCACATCTATTGCGACATGGTAAGTGTACGGCGAATAGGGCCTTACCTTCTTTTTGCCCAAAATTTCCACCTCTGTTTCATGCCTTTCTGCCGTCCTTTCTATCAAATCAATAGTTGGGCCGTAAAGGTCCTCTTCAGGCGATACTGCATAGTAGTGGATTATCCCCTCTTCTATTACCTCGAATGCCAGGTCAAGGAACTCGCTTGAGCTTTTTGGGAGATTCATAATCACCCTTGAGGCAATTTTCCTCGGGGCGACTTTTTGACAGTCCCCAAGCAGGGGGGCAACCCTGTCTGCTACTTTATTAATCCGGATATTCTCCTTTAAATACCTAAATGCATGTGGATTTGAGTCGATTGCATATGCCTTGACCCTGCGGTGCTTTGCCAAGAGAATCGAAAACGGGCCGATGCCGCAAAAGAGGTCGACAACAACCTCGCCGTCCCTGGTAAGCTCAAGTATCCTCTCCCTCTCTTTTGAAAGACGCGGCGAGAAGTACACCTTTCGTATGTCCAGCTTGAGGGTCATCCCATGTTCCCGGTAAATGGTCTCGGTTTTTTCTTCCCCGCATAAGAATTTAAATTCCCTTGTCCTCTCATCCCCCATTATCCTGCCCGTCTTTTTATACACCGACCGGACGTTTTTATGGGCCGAAAGGAGCACTTTTGATATGGGCCCCTCCTTCTCTTCAAGCTCTTTTGGTATCTCGATTATCGCAATATCTCCGATTACGTCAAACGCGCGCCGTGCGTGCAGTAGTTCTTCAGGGGTGAGTAGCCCGGAGAGCGCATCCCTGAAATTTTTGAGTTTTTTTACGTCCCTAAACTCTGCATCTACAGTTTCAAAACCCGCCCCCTCTGACTTGACCGGGAAAATGACATAGCCTCCGTCCCTATGGGCCTTCTTTTTAGTATCGAGAATGCCTCTACTCATAAGCTCCTTTTTTACACCCTCCGCCTCCTTTGCAGGGACCCTCACGCCTCGCATGTGTATGGTTTTTATCCTTGAATATGTATATCTTTTGATATGCTGGTTCTAATCGGCCTCGGACTTTACGATGAGCGGGATATAACCCTGAGGGGGCTATCGGAGGCCAAATCGTGCGACGTGCTTTTTTCCGAGTTTTACACGAGCACCATGGCCGGATTGGATGTGGGAAGGCTCGAGGAACTCATCGGAAAGAAAATCACCGTGCTTGAAAGGTCCGCACTTGAGGAAAACTCAAAGGATCTTCTGAAAAATGCAAAAACCCAAAAGGTCGGACTTTTGGTACCTGGAGACCCCTTAATCTCGACAACGCACGTGCACCTTAGAATCGAGGCAAGGCGCATGGGCATAGAGACGAAGGTGGTGCACAGCGCCTCCATTCACTCGGCAGCGCCCTCAAGTTCCGGGCTTCAAAACTACAAATTCGGGAGGTCTGCCACGGTCGCAATCCCCCTGGAAGGATTTGTCCCGGAGACGCCCTACGATGTAATCCGGGAAAACAGAAAGCTTGGCCTTCACACGCTCCTTTTTCTTGATATTAAAGTCGAGGGCGAGAGCCGGGTGTGCATGAGCGCAGGCGAGGCCATAAGAACGCTTTTGTCCATGGAAGAAAAAAGAGGAGAGGGGGTATTTACGCAGGATACGCTCTGCGTCGTTCTAGGAAACGTGGGCTCTCCTGAGCCTGTGCTGGGAGCAGGCCCCGCAAAAGAGCTTTTGGGAAGGAACTTTGGGCCCACACCCCACACCCTGATAGTGCCAGGCAAGCTCCACTTTGTCGAGGAGGAGTACTTAGACGAGTTTGGCGGATAAAGTCCATCTCAGGCGCAGGCCGAATATATCCAATCCTTCTTGAGTATCAAATTGCACATTCTACGCAGGGATATATATTAGTATATATTGTATTTCCCAAATTCAGATAACCCATTTATGTAAACTTAAAACTGGCGGGTAAACCGCGCCACCGACATGAGATGGGAAACTTTTCATGTCAATCAAAAAAAGGAGATGATATATTGGTAAAGATACTGGTAGTAGACGACGAACCGGATACAAGGGAAATTATTAAACGGGTATTGGAAAATGAAGGATACGAGGTAATGTTGGCAAATGACGGCGCAGAGTGCTTTGACTTTCTAAAGCTGGAAACGCCTGACGTAATCCTCCTCGACATTATGATGCCTGAAGAAAATGGATGGGAAGTGTGCGTTAAAATAAAGGCCGATGAGAAAACCAAAGACGTTCCAGTTGCCATGTACAGCGTGCTCTCAGT
>JAZFTU010000108.1:0-3186 GCA_036446855.1 Hydrothermarchaeaceae archaeon (SeqCode)
GCCGTAATTCCCGGGGTCGGCCTCCCCATGGAGCCGGGTTTTATGGCCATTGAAGGGTAATTTGCAATAACAATTGCGCCGGTTTCTGTCTGCCAGTAGTTCCCGTGGATTGGGAGCCCTAAAACCTCTTGGGACCACTTTATCGCCTCGGGGTTTAAGAGTTCGCCAACGCTGCAGATGTGCCTCAGGGCTGAAAGGTCATAATTTTTCGGGAGGTCATCACCGGATTTCATGAGCATCCTTATTGCGGTTGGGGCCGTGTACCAGACTGAGACACTAAACTTTTCCAGGAGGGAATACCACTTCTCCGGGCTGAATCTTCCGTGGTGAACGACAGATGTTGCCAGGTTTGACCACGTGCCAAAGATCCCGTATGCTACCCCGGTTATCCATCCGGGGTCGGCGGTGCACCAGTAAATGTCGCTTTTGTGCAGGTCCAAAATCCACTTTGCTGTCATGTGCTGCTGCAAAATGGCATTGTGGGTATGGACAACCCCTTTTGGCTTTCCGGTGGTCCCGGACGTATAGAGCATAAAGGCCGGGTCAGACGGCTTTGTTTTGACTATCTCAAAATTTTTTGATGTGCCTTTCATTTCGTCCGCGTAATTTATCCCGCCTTCGTTTCCGTCTCCCCCTATGGTGATTATATGTTTTAGCTCTGGAAGCTTATCCTTGACCTTATCCAGCCTCACTTTTAGCTCTGAATCTGTCAAAACAACGCTTGCGCCGCTATCTGAGAGGCGGTCTTCTAGGGCATCTGGGCCAAATGCGGCAAACAGCGTTGATGCAACGCCCCCCATCTTTAAAATCCCCAGGTAGCTGATGTAAAGGGCAGGAATTCTTGGAAGAAAAATAAATACCCGGTCTCCTTTCCCCACGCCGAGGCCGGTGAGCACATTTGCGAACTTGTTTGAGAGGTTCTTTAAGTCCAAAAATGTGAATTTCTCTGAAGGGAGGGTGTCGGACTCAAAATGCATTGCAACCCTTTTTCCGTTTTTTCCAGCGTGCCTGTCTACTGCCTCATATGCAGCATTGAGCCCATCTGAAAAAAGATCCAGCTCCCCCAGTGAATCCTCCCATTTGAATGTCCTGTATGTAGACTCGTAGTCTGAAAGATTTGGCCCTACCCGGAATTTGGAAGGATTTTTTTTTATGTCAATTTTTGGCATCCCCCTGTCATAGTTTATCATTCCCATGTGGATATATAAAATTGACTCCACAAAAAGGTTAAATAAATACCGAAGAATTATTGACATATGCGGTTTGCTCACATCTCCGATACGCACCTGGGCCTCAGGCAGTACAACCTTGATGAGAGGGAGGAGGACTTTTATGGGGCATTTGACGAGGCGGTGGAAAAAATCATAGAAAAGGGGTGCGATTTTGTAATCCACTCTGGCGACCTCTTTGACGAACCGCGGCCCCATGTAAAGGCCATGATAAGGGCAAGGGATGCAATCGACAGGCTTTCCTCTGCCGAAATACCAATTTTTGCTGTTGCCGGAAACCATGACATCCTGCTGAGGAGGGGTGCCAAGCTCCCGCACAGGCTTTACAGAAAAATCAATGTCCTCACGCCGCAAAACCCCTCAATGGAATTTGAGGGAATCTTAATCTCTGGCCTTCCTTATCACTCGAAGGTGCATGCAAATGCGCTAAAAGAAAAGCTAAAAGAGCTGGGAAAGAAGGCTGCTGACTATGAAAAAAGCATCCTTGTGCTCCACCAGGGAATAGACAAATACTTTGGACTGGAGTACGAGCTAAAAATCGGTGACATCCCATCGGGCTTTTCCTACTATGCACTTGGACACATCCACAAAAGAATCGAGGATGATTTCGGAGGGGGAAAACTGGCCTATCCTGGTTCAACCGAAATGTGGAGGGTTGACGAACTATCTGATTTTAAAAAAAACGGCAAGGGATTTACTGTGGTTGAAACAGCTGATTTTTCGCAGGCGCGGGTAGATCTTCTGGGCACGCGAAAATTTTTAAATCTGGAAATCGATTCTGCTGTCGATTTTGATTTTGAAGAGCTTAAACAGGAAATAGGGGGCTCTAGAGCGGTTTTAAGCGTAAAAATTTCTGCTGATTTGGAGTACATGGACATCTACAGCAGATTAAAGGGGCTTGAGGAGGAGGTGCTGCGCCTCACAATCAAAAAAAGGACTGCAGAAAAAGAGGAAGTTGCCATGCCTTCAAAGACCGTAGACATCAGGGAGATTATGGAGGGAGTAATGAAGGAGTACTCTCTAGAGGAAAAAAGATTCGCACTTAATATCTTTGAGCTCCTAAAGGACAGGAGGATAGAGGAGGCGCAACATCTTGCAGGCGATTTTTTTGATCTGTGGCAGGGAAAGGCAAAAGTCCCAATGTCAAAAACCCCGCAAAAGAGCCTGGAGGGTTTTTAGGTGATAATAAGGAAAATTGACATAAGGGACTTTAGGTCGCACAGGCTTACCTCCCTCTCTTTTGATGAAGGGATTAGCGTAATCATCGGGGACAACGGCTCTGGGAAGACGAGCATATTAGACTCGATAAATTTTGCGCTCTTCAAACAAAAGCCGAATGTGAACATGGATGACCTGATAAGGAGGGGTGCAAAGAGCACAGAGGTATCGGTATTGTTCAGCGCTAACGGGAGGACCTTTCGGGCCACGAGGGGGCGAAAGATTGGCAAGGCCTACGGTAGTGCCCTCTACAGAATCGACAACGATGAGGTCCTGCTTGCGCGGGGCGAGGATGAAATGACAAAGGAAATCGAGGGCATTTTGGGCATGGGGGGCGAGCTTTTTACAAGCGCAGTCTACATAAAACAGGGAGAAATTGACAGGCTCATTACAGCACAGCCTTCGGTGAGAAAAGAGGAGATAGGAAAGCTTCTTGGTACAGATGAGCTGGAGAGGGCCTATCAGGGGATGGCCGAGCTTGTGAAGGAGTATCGCATAAAAAGCGAAAGGTTAAGCTCAATTCCAGGGGACATACTAAAAAAAGAAGAAACAATCAAAGAAAAGAAAGATGGGCTAATCCTCTTAAAAAAGGAGCTTAAAAGCGCATCTCTAGGCATCCTGATTTTGCAAAAAGAGCTCGAAACGCTTCAAAAAACCATGGAGGGCCTTGAGCGTCTGAAGACTCTGGAAGTAGAGAGGTCTAAAAATGAAATTCGATTAAAAAATATCAGTGAAAATA
>JAZFTU010000109.1:0-2678 GCA_036446855.1 Hydrothermarchaeaceae archaeon (SeqCode)
GGTGTTGGCCCCCGTGGAAAACACTATTTTTCATATTTTAAGCAATTTTGGAGTACTTTTGGAAGAAGTTCCTATGATATCTTACGATTATTTTAAGGAGCGGATAGAAGAGTCGTCTGCTGATAGAAAGCTCACCCTCCTTAAGACCCTCTTACAGACGATGGGATGGGGGGTTGTAAGGATATTGCAGGAAACTCCAACGCTGTCCATAGATATCCAGAATCCGCCCTATGGCCTCCAGCCTGAGAACGACAACTGGACATTTCTCGCAAACACCATCCTCGGTTATCTGTGGCTTTTGGACAGGGAGTTCAGAATCGAGAAGATGGTAGATAGTAACAAAAGGCTTACTATAACCTACACTACCGCTTCTTGAGGCACCGTCTCTGTGCCAAATACCAGATGGTTACACCAGTAGTCCCTCCACAAGGGGGCCTGCTGTCTGGTATTGCAACCTCCTTCACAGGAGATGTTACAATTCTTACACCCTGACAATGAGTACGTATATTCTCCTACTTTCATTCTGTGAACTTCTTTCAATTTCCCATTGATCTGAAAGATGTTGTATAGTGGTATCCGGTTCGTAGAGCAGAAGTAGATATCTCCGTTGGCACCTACATTGATTATCAATCCGGCCATGGCTACACAAAACCCGCCAGATACTGGAAGGTCTGTCTCGATATTCTTGAGGAACAGGGGCTCCCCTGCTTCGATGTTCTGACCCCCTGTTTTATGGGCAAAATCCGCAAGTTGCTGCAGTGTAGCTATATAATCCGCCGGCATCAGCTCCATATTCTCCTTTGCACATCCATCCGAGGGGGTCATGTCCCAGACCCTGCAGCGCTGCAGCCCCATGCTCCTCGCGAATTTGAATATATCGACGATTTCGTCTTCGTTTTTCTTGGTCAGAACCGTCTGGGAGACGCAAGTGAGTCCTGCCGTTCTAGCATTTTTCAGGGCCTGAATCGCCCTTTCGTGAGACCCCTGTCTGCCTCTTATGTAGTCGTGGGCCTCAGGGTCCAGGCTGTCTATATTAATTTGGACCTGGGAAAGGCCCCTTCCTTTTAATTTTTCTGCAAGCTCTCTTGTCATAAGATAGCCGTTTGTGTTCATGTGAACGACCATTCCACTGTCGTGTGCCTTTGAAATTACGTCGGCAATGTAGGGATACACCGTCGGCTCCCCCCCTGAGAAAGTTATCTGCCTCACTCCGGAATCGGCAAGAGTCTCTATCAGCCTGAACGCATTTTCCTTTTCCATATGCACCGGCTTTGGATTCTCCCCGGCATTTGCAAAGCACCACTTGCAGTTGAAGTTGCAGTATTCAGTTATCTCAACAACTGCCCAAGAGAGAGACCTCTTTCTCTCAAAATTTTTAAATTTCTCCTTCGCATCATTCTTTTCCCAGTCAAATGTCACTACACACAATCATATCACTCCCACTTTCGTTATTGCCAGGAAAACCGGCAGGAACATGAACGATAGAAGTATGCAAATCCTGGTCTTTTTCAGGTCATTTCTTTCGAGGAAAAAGGAAATCGCAAATGCAAATGGCAAAAGTGGATACAGCGCGCTGTTGAGAAAGAGTGTCGCGCCTATAAATGCCCAGACAGAAAAATGAATTAATTTCTTGGTTGCATCCGGACCTAATACCACCGCCACTGTTTTGATCCCGGCTGCCTTGTCACCGCGGTACCCCCTTATATCGCCAAGCAAGTTTATCACAAAGCCGAATACAAAAACGAAAGGCAGGTAAAAGAGGGCCTTGAAAGGCAAATGCCATGTGGTAGCACCAATTAAAAACATCAGCGCCATTACGGACCCTGTATAAACGTTTTTTAGTAAAAAGACCTCCTTGATTCTGTATTTTGAATATGCAATTGTAAGCGGTACAGAGATTAAAAAAATCCAGAACGCACTTCTAGAGAGACCCAGAGAAAAAATGAAACTGACTGTAAGTAGGGACACAGCTACCAGCGGGCCCTTCCCATTGGTGACAAACGCATTCAGCTTAATATTGTTTAGCAAATCCTCCTTTTTGTCCTCCAGATAGTTATACGAATA
Organism: Hydrothermarchaeaceae archaeon (SeqCode); assembly: GCA_036446855.1. Lineage (GTDB taxonomy): Archaea > Hydrothermarchaeota > Hydrothermarchaeia > Hydrothermarchaeales > Hydrothermarchaeaceae > JAHJSX01. The sequence goes on from JAZFTU010000109.1 coordinate 2,065, forward strand.
TCCAAAGGCGCTCAAGAAAAACACTGCAAGGAATGCATACACCAGGCCGGTGCCGAGCGGATTGAACAATAAAAAGCCAGTGGCTGCCATGCCTGCAATAAATATGCTCGTTTCTGGCCTTGTGAAAGTCACAAGTTCCCTGCCCAAATCTATACCTTTTCGTTCAAAAATATACATGTTGGTATAAAAATATCCCATTCTTTTATATAAGCTTTTTGTAATTATATAACCGATAGACAACGATTTAGAACCCCACGAAAAACTTATATAGTACGTCTTACAAGATATAACACATGCACTGGAGGGAAAAAGAGCTCTATGAAATCATAAAGGCAGGAGGTAAACTCAATACCTCTGACATAGTCAGTCGGAGCCGGATGTGCAAGGTTACCGCGCTGAAATATCTAAAGTCCCTTAAAGCTGCAGGAGATATCGATTTCGAGAAGATCGGGCCGACGAAGCTCTGGCATGTGAATGGATGTGACAGGGCCCCCTGGGGGGCAGGGCCCTTCACTACGTCTTATCAAGATATCTCCAGGATGCTAAAAGAATTTGAAGAGACTACAGGTAAGAAGGCATTTGTCCTCATGAGCGCTGACGACCTGGACACAAAA
>JAZFTU010000110.1:0-10197 GCA_036446855.1 Hydrothermarchaeaceae archaeon (SeqCode)
CTTCTTTGTGTACCTCTCAAGCAAGGAGGCAAATCCCTACAAAACAGGCAAACAACTATCCGAGGACATCCTTGATTCTTATCCCTTTTTATACGATGAACCGCTCCCCCCAACCGAAACTTCTTCCCCTTCACCAACTTCCTCCCCGGAACCAACCGCAAAGCCCGCATCCACAGCAAAAGAAGAGGTTTCATTTGACGCCATTGCAGTAGGAGGTTGGTCTGGAAGCGGCAAATGCGGTGATATGTCCATCTTAGATGGTTATTTCCTATGTCCGGGCGGAAAGATTAGAGGCGGCCAGACCCTTAATAACTTGGGGTTCTCGATTTTGGGGACCTGGTCCACAGGCGAAAAGGAATACGGGGACGGTAAAATCTATGACACAATAACGGTTGACTACACATACACGGCCCAACTTGACAGGTCTGTAACAGGCAAGCAAAAGGAGACCTGGGTATACCTTGAAAAATCCGACGCATTGCAGCTAGTCGGAAGCTGCCAGCTTTACCTCCAGAGGGTGGAAGGCGAAGTTGAATCGAGCGACTGCAAGCCAAGCACCACCGCAGCAGGCGGAGACGGGGGCCAGTGCACATCAGACTACCAGTGTGGCCAGTGCTGGTATTGCGATGATGGGACCTGCAGATATGGGGGACAGGGGGCATATGGGTGCAATCGCGGTTATTCGGGCGGGTATGTTAAATTGGAAAATCAGTGGTTCCCTATCTCATAATTCAATCCCCACAACTTTTTTATGCTTTTGAATTCTACTTACTGGATAGGAAGTGAAAAAATGATGAAGAAGACGATGCAGAATAAGGCGAAGAAGAAGTGGAATCAGAAGTTGAAGAGGAAGATGAAGAGAAGGACGAGTACAACGAGACCTTCATAAATCCATCCAACTTTTTTATCATTTTATGCATGTGGAGGAAAAAAGATGAATTCAAAATGTGACGTTTGTTACGGCGGTTCTTTTACTATGGGGAAGACAAGAAGAACCGTTGTTGAAGAACACGGAAGCAAGAAAAATATACCGCAAGTGCTTGTGTCTGAGACAACATATCGTAAGTGCGATGATTGTGGAACTTTTTTTAGTTTGAATAAAGAGATATTCGACTACGATTTAGACCAATGCTTAAAAAAGAAGAATCACGGATTATACGTGAGATTTACACCGGTAGATGATTTTATAACGATGGGTTAGGCCTTCCTTCAATACGGGGCCGCAACTCCTATCAAGGCCCCGGGTTAATTTATCGCCTTTCTCAAAATCACACTTTATTTACTAAAAACAGTGTAAAATTTAAAGTCTATTCCTATCAGGCGAGGGTCACCTGTACCAGTCAAGGCTTCCTGCCACATAGTCAATATAGCTGGTTAAAGAGTCCTTTGTTTTCTTATCAAGGCCAGTCTGCAAAAGCAGCTCAGATGCCCTTTTGGCATGCTCTTTTGACTTTTCTTTTGCCCTTTTAAGGGCCCCGCTCTTCCTGACAATTTCTTTCACCTGCTCTGCCCTTTCCTTTTTGCCTATCGCATTTTCTATTTCTCTTACCTCTTTTTCTTTAGCCATCTTAAGGGCATAGACCATGTGAAGGGGCTTTTTCCCGTAGGCAAGGTCTCCTCCGGGAGGTCTTCCATACTCCTCTTCTGAGGCAAAGGAGCCGATAATATCGTCCTGAATGTCAAAAGAGTAGCCAATGCTTCTTGATGCCTCCTTTAGGAGCCGTAGGTCTCTATTTGGGGCGCCGCCCAAAATCGCCCCGGTCAAAATGGTCGCATGAAAAAGAGAAGAGGCCCTTTTTCCTGCCATAACGTGCCACTCTTCTTCATCCGGCATTTTGTGCTCAAAGTAGAGGTCCAGTATCTGGCTTTCGTTTACATCCCGGTAATCACCTGCGAAAAGATCCATAACCTCTTTTATCTTTTTAATTTCAAAACCTGAATTCAGAATAGAATCTAGGGCAAGTGAAAACAAGAGATTTCCAGAAAAAAGGGAAATGCCATTTCCATATCTTTTGCTCCTGCCAAAGATTTCGTGGAAGGTTTTGCCTCCTCTTCTGTATTTATCCCGATCAATCATATCGTCATGTATCAGAATCGAGTGCCTGTAAAGCTCCACTCCCAGGCCAACCTTGAGTATCTCCTCATCCAGCTCCCCGGTATAGCCCCTATAAATCATCAAGGTGCTGCTTGAGGCCAGCCTCTTGCCTTTCCTTAGAATGAATTCGCCTAAAGAGTCGTAGATTTCGCCTATGTAAGGATGGTATTTTCCCCCCTCTATCGAAAGCTCTTTGAGATATGGCGAAAGCCTTTCCTCGATTTTTTCTGTGTACTCATCGATAAGGTTTTTTTGCCCCATGACATTTCATTTTTTCCGGCCCATATAAGAGTATTCTTATACCTCTAAGACCTTTTGAGCACTTTCTCATATACATCCAAATGACACCTGGTCATAATTTCTTTGGTACAGTGGGTGGTGACCATTTGCCTGCCAGTTCCGCCAAGCCTTCTTCTTGCTTTCTCGTTTCCAAGTAAATACTCAATACGGGAAGATAACGCCTCAAAGTCTTTTAATTTTATTACGTAGCCATTAATGTCATTTTGGATTATCTCTGGCATCCCCCCCATCTCAGTAACTATCATCGGCTTGCCTGAAGATAGGGCCTCCAGCATTATTAGTCCGAAGGGTTCCAATGCACTTGAGGGGCTAACACAGACCTGGGCTAGACTGTATAACTCAACCATCTCCTGACTCGAATAAACATTGATATACACATTATCCTCTAAATCAAGGATTTTTATGAGGTCACCAAAATAGGCTAGCTCCTTTTTTTGGGATAGTGCCCAGTCAATGATATTTTTAGACCCGGTCATTACTAAAAGTACATCCGGGAATCGCTCTTTAACGAGTCTAATTGCCTTTATGCTTATATCACAGCCTTTGGCGAGGCCCACTCTTGCGGGATGAAAGACTATCCTCCTGTTTTTTAATTTTGGATGTTTTTTTAAGATATTCGTAGTTTTGACTTTAGGGGAGAAAACCAGTGTATCAATCCCATGATGTACTACAGTAACTCTACTCTCATCAATTCCCACGCCCGAAAGTTCTTTTTTTATGTAATGACTGACTGCGATTATATGCGACCACTTTATATCTCTTGTGAGTTTGAGAAACAAAATATCATCCCATACATTATGCGCAGTAAGAATTAGTGGAATGCCCCTCTTTTGTGATATATCCTCAAGAATTTCCGTATGGGGTTCACTGAAATAATGCATATTGTGGACATGTATGATGTCCGGGTCAATCTTGTCAAAAAATTCGTTATAGGTTTTTGAAATCTTTTCATTAATGCCATCTAGTCCTCTTTTGGCAAGCAGGTTCAGGTCAAAAAGAGGGGACCTGTAAATTTCTACTCCTTTATACCGGCTTTTCTTTTTTTCTCCCTTTACGGCACCTGTCAAAAGTCCCACGTTGTGCCCATTTTTAACTAATTCGGGAAGCAGAATAGTCAAATGTGTTTCTACCCCGCCAATAACCGGTGGAAACCCCCAGTGAATTTGGGCAATATTTAGGTTCTTCATGCGTTTAATCCTTTTTTAAAACTGGACTTTCTGTTTGCCAAAAGTTCATATGGCTTTCCATAGACCCTGACATTTAGAATATCACTCTTATTTCTTGAATGGAAATATAAACTTAATTTCTTTTTGTAAATATCTACTGCAATAACAAAGCCCTTGAAGTTTATAAATAACTTGATTCTCTTCCACTTTGACGGCAGCCGGGGGTTAAAGGTGAGGTGCCCCTCTCTAACTCTTATGCCAGAAAAGCCATGCACCATCGCCTGCCAGGTTCCTCCGAGCGAGGCAGCGTGTATGCCCATGTCAGTGTTCCCGTAAATATTCTTCAGGTCAATATTTGCCGATATCTCAAAATAGCGGTATGCCTTTTCTTCCTCCCCTACCTCCGCGCCTACTGCCGAATGGACTGAAGGGCTAAGGGATGAATGATGCAGGGTCCGCTTTTCATAAAATTGATAATTTTTTCGCTTGATCTTTGCACTATAGAGTTCTGGGAAAAGATATAACACCATTACAACGTCGGCCTGCTTTACGTACTGGGTATCACCTATCATCTCACTATTTTTTGGAGAACCTGGTATCTGCCAATTATTCAGTTCTGGAAGGGGCAATTTCTTCCTTTTAAAAAATCCATCAAATTGTTCGATTATCCCTGTCTTATTAGGCCGGGGAACAGGTATTTTCGAGGCGATATTGAGCCATTTCTCAGGGTCTTTTGATTTTAGGCCAATCTTTTTCTTAAGTTTTTTTACTTCTCCCGGATATTTTCCCAAAAATTCCTGATGCAGGCTTGCAGCCTCATTTAGATTGTGCTTGGCCATGATATTTGTGTAGACATTGTTATTTACATCTTCATGAAACTCATCCGGACCGATAACATGGTTAATGTCATATCTCTTTTTGCCCCTGTTATACTCTACCCTGCTTGACCAGAATCGTGCTGTCTCAAGCAGTATTTCAAGTCCATAATCCAAAAGAAAGTCTTCATCACCGGTGGCCCAAAAATAATTGAGCACGCTAAAGGCAACATCCGCTGTTATGTGGTGCTCCTGTTCATTAGTACGTATCTTTTGGATTTTTCCCTCGCCGTCTTTATACCATGTCGGGGTAGTCTCGTGTCCCGTTTCTGCTGATTCCCAGGGAAACATGGCGCCCCGGTAGCCCATTTCCCTCGCAATCTCTCTTGCCTTAGGGAGGCGGTGATACCGATACATCAGTAAATTTCTGGCCAGGGTGGGGTAGGTATAAAGGAAAAAGGGAAGACAAAAGATTTCTGCATCCCAAAATACATGCCCCCTATACCCTTCTCCAGTCAAGGCTTTAGCACCAATGCTATTATCTGAAAAATCTTCGTTTGCGGCGATAATCAACTGATATATATTGAACCGCACAGCCTTTTCAATCTCTTTATCGCCTAGAATCTCAACTGATGCCGTTTTCCATTTTTTTCCCCACGCCCTGAAGTGTTCTTCGAGTATTTTTTCAAAACCTTTTTTTGCACATTGAGAAACCAATTGTGTGGCCTGTTTTTTTGATTCTTCCATGGAAGTTCCTAGCGAGGTGTAAAATGATAGATAATTTGTTATGCATGCAGTTTCCCCCCTCTTCAGACGGAGTTTAAATGTCCAGTCGGGCACGCTGTACGTTTTTTTACCTTTCTCTACGACAATCTGGCTGCAGCATGTTATCAAGATCCCGGTCTCAAATGTCTTTGAACATGTATAGTTGACACTCCCCGCTCTTCCTGTTTCAACTGCATCAACGTGCTTTTTATCACCCTCGGTCACAAGCCCCATGTTCATTATAGAGGTATCGATGGAGTTCGTGATAGTAAATGTGGCATCCTCATCTAATGGAGTAAGATATACCCTCATTGCTGCAACATGGTTGTTTTTTTTGCTGAAAAACCGCATGGATTGGTAATCGTATCTTTTTTTCCGTGCGTTTGAATAGATGGTATGCCGCACCAAGGTCCCTTTGTGCATATCAAGGGTGCGCTTATGGCTTAACATGTCCATTGCGACAACACCCAGTTTCTCTCCTTTCACGCTTATTCGGAGGTCAATAGGATTTGGTGCATTAATGAGTTCAGGAACAAGAGCCCTGCTGCCCCCATACACGCCTGCAAAAAATGTTCCCGGACGACATTTTGGAGGAATTTCTTCTAAAATACCCCTGCTGCCAATATATCCGTTGCCCAGGGTAAATAGGGTTTCATTTACATTTTGTAATTTTGGGTTCCAGCCCTCCTCGACTATTTGCCATTCTTCATCTGATAGATATTTTTCGAAGTAATCTTTCATCTTTAGCTACCCCAATCTTTTGAATAATCGTGATAATTTATCGAAATTTATGTCCTCAAGATCAACGCTGATCAAATCAGCATCCTTTAGTCTTGACGGGTCGTTATAGCGGTCAATCCCTATGCATAGCATTTTTGCCCGTTTTGCAGCTATAGCGCCAAGAACCGCATCTTCGAATACAATACAGTTTTCTGGTTTTACTCCAATTTTTTCTGCTGCCATTAAAAATATCTGTGGATGCGGCTTTCCTTTTGTTATCTCACTACCGCTAATCTTTGCATCAAGGAGTTTTAAAATTCCTATCTTCTCCAGGATAAAAGGCAGGTTTTTGCTTGAGGATATTACGGCTATTTTTATCCCCCTGCCCCTAAGTTCCTTAATTAATCGCAAGGTTGGCTTGAAAACCTTGATTTTGTCTTTTTTGAGATATTCAAGAAAATAGCCCTGTTTCTTGCTCGTTGCTCCGTCAAGTTCATCATCGGTCAGGTCAGTTAGTATAGCCCTCCCACCATCAATACGCGGGATTCCGTCAACCTTATCTTTATAGTCCTGAAATGTAAATTTTTTTCCATACTCTTCAAACATCTGCTTCCATGCCTTGAAATGAAGCGGCACCGTATCTACCACGACACCGTCCAGGTCAAATATCGCAGCTTTAAATACTGTATTTTTTGTCCTGCTCATATTTACTTATTTTACCTCTAAAAATTCATGCCAATCTTTAATTTAGGTGCAAATTCATAATTAATGGCACACTTAAATACCTTGTTCCTCAGGCAATTTTTATCCATCCGGAAAGCTTTAATATATTTGCGGGATAAGTTGACGGCGTGCCTCGGTAGCTCAGCTTGGTAGAGCGCTTCCTTGGTAAGGAAGAGGTCGCGGGTTCAACTCCCGCCCGAGGCTTTTGAATCCACTCCTCGAACTTCGGGCTTTGCCCTTGTTCTCGTCGTGTCTTCACCCTTAATTACAGTTCGCTTAAGCGAACTGGATTTTGCATTTTACTTGGGGCACAATCTAATTTTTTTTTAAGAATGCGCTTTATGGCGCTCAAATGCAGTGAAAAGGAGGCTTAAAATATGGTGCAAGTCTCTGTATTCTACATACCTTCCCTTTAGTATAATACTGTAGGGCATCGCCTTGTGAAATTTTATTCACAGAATCGCCTTTTTTGTGAAGCTTTATTAACAAATTAAGGCAGTATTTGAACTTTTTTTCTCGAAACAATTTATATGTGGACTTTTTTTTTAAAAAAAAGGTTAAATAGAACTTTCTTCTATATATAATACATAATTATCGGAAATTGGGGAAAACGATGAAATTGGCTGAAATGGTTTTGTTGGCAGCATTGGAAAAGGGCGAGTTCTGCATTTCAGAAATCGCTTGCAAGGTGCAGCTACAGGGGCGAATCGTTTCAGACGTGCTTGAAGAGCTCGAGTCAGCGGGTCCATTAAAAGCACTTTTACAGTAATGTACGTCACCAGGGCGCAACACGAAAAGCAGATAAAACTTAAGATAATCATATTAGCCCTGGCCTCCTTTTTTTTACTCGCGTGCATTGCAAGTATTGCGTCTGTCTCCAACCCCGTAAAACTCACTGTATTTCCTGAAGTCCCCAAGGAAGGGGAGCCGATAATTGTAACTTTTTCTATAAAGAATTTTGAGCTTTTAGGTGCCCCCTATACCTACGAGCTCTACGCCAATGGTGAAAAGGTCATGGGAGGCAGGACCATGGTGTCTCCATTTTCCACGAAGAAATACCAGTACGTATACATAAACGATTTGAAAGCTGGTGAAAAGGTAGCCTTTGTAATCAAGGCCCACTCCAATGGAGAGGAATACGAGGAGGTAATTATGGCGCCGCCATACCACCCCTATGTGTGGAGCTCTTTTGTCTCCTTTGCCGCATTTTCGACATCCATGGCCGGCGTTACCTCATCTATGGGCGTGTCATCTACGACCTCGATGGCAATAGCTACGATGCCCTACTACCAGGAGTCCTTCGGCATCAAAAGAGTGATTAACGTGGGCGCCATCTTTTCTGTCGTTTTACTCATGCTTCTGATTCACGTCGAGGTAACCGAGCCGTTCCACGATGCGTTAAACGTCATAGGAAGGCTCAGAAAGAGGTTCAGCAAGCTTGGGGTAATCCTCTTCATCATATTCATCGCCATGATATTCTCCCAGCTGGTCCTGATAATCGGGTAAAAGAGGAATTAAATGAAACAAAAAATAAAAAATGCCGCAAAAGTGCCAGAAGAGAAGGGCATAATCCCCTTTTCCTTCAAAAAGACAGCCATCTTCTTCTCAATTTTTCTCTTCATCCCCCTGCTCGTTTTTCCCCAAAACGTCCATGCAGACCTTCTGACCATAATCCCAAACACAGACGGACACGAATTGGATTACACCCCTCTGAGCGGCACCCTCCACCATGCAATGGTGAATGATTCATCAGACAGCACCTACGATTTTGTCGCCTCCCAGGGACAGGAGGATTACTGGGGTTTGGAGGACAGGACCTCGGAGGACGGCGACATAAACTACGTCACCGTATTTTTAAGAGTTGCGCACGACACCGGTGGAGAAGAATTCAGAATAAAGATGTATACATACTCGACAGAGTACGACAATGGGGCAGATATAGCCGATACTACAACATTTACAGATTACAGCTACACATGGGCCACCAACCCCAACACGGGACTTGCATGGAATTGGACGGAGGTAGACGCCCTTGAGATAGGCATACTCTCAACTAAGATAGGCAGATATACAGGGGAACAGCGGGTTTCAAATGCATGGGTAGTGGTTGATTATACGCCTTTCCCAGATAACCCCCCGGCGTGGTCGAATCCACAGGTAAATGACACGAAGGTTTACACCGGCGACTCTGTAGAACACTCGGCAAGCTGGACCGATGATAGCTTAAGCGTGTCCATATTCTCGTGGAACGCCACTGGAAGCTGCGATTCCGATACCTGGGTGAACTCCACCTGGCAGGAGATGACGGGATCTTCCAATACATCATTTGATGTCGAGAATATCCCGGCGGCCTGCGGTGGGAAGACGATAGGCTGGAGGATTTATGCCAACGACAGCATAGGCCAGTGGGCTGTTACAGACATTCAGACCTATGATGTTTATGAGTATGGCTGGCTGAGCGTCTCCTTCCTTACGCCGACAGACCCTTCCAATTGGGTCCAGAACACGACATACTGGGTAAACGCGACGGTGACATGCGAGGGCTCGGCAGGCGCAGAATGCGGAACTATCCAGGGGGGCGTAAGATACAACGCATCGGGGGCTTTTCCGAACACCCTGATAAGCACGACCGTTGGAGATTCTCCTTTCTATATTATCGGGGACCCCAATCCCCAGTCCTGCGCAACTGAACTAAACCAAAGCGATTCGTGCCAGCTCAACTTCACTGTAAACACGACAGGAAACATCGGTTCAAGCTATGAAATAGACGCAAACTTCACCTCGAGTTTTGATGCAAGCAAAGTCCCTGAAAGTGACACAGCCGATTCCACTGTAAACATCATATATACCTTTGGCTGGCTGAACGTCTCCATTATTAATCCGATAGACCCATCTGACTGGATCCAGAACACGACATACTGGGTAAATGTGACGGTGACCTGCGAAGGGGTGGGAGGAGCAGAATGCGGGACGGTACAGGGAGGCGTAAGATATAACTCATCAGTGGCCTTGCCAGACACGCTGATAAGTACAACTATAGGAGTTGCGCCATTCTACGTTATGGGGAGCCAGAACCCTGAGTCCTGCCAGTCTGTATTAAACCAGGGTGAATCTTGCCAGCTGAACTTTTCGGTGAACGCGACAGGAGGCATCGGTTCAATCTACGAAATAGACGCAAACTTCTCATCAAGCTACGGACCTACCGACGTACCGGAAAATAAATCTTCAAATTTTACAGTAGGCATTGTCAGCAGGTTTGGATGGCTGAACGTATCCATGATTACTCCGATAGGCACAGTAGACTGGGTCCAGAACAAGACCTACTGGGTAAATGCGACGGTGACCTGCGAAGGGGTGGCAGGCCAGGAATGCGGGACTATCCAGGGGGGGGTGAGGTACAACGCAAGTCCTGTGGCAGACACACTGATAAGCACGACTCTGGGGGCCATCCCATTCTACGTTACCGGGGGCTCAAACCCGCTCTCCTGCTCAACTGAATTAAACCAAAGCGATTCATGCCAGCTGAACTTTTCGGTGAACGCGACAGGGCCCCTGTGGACAGACTATGAGTTAGACGTAAATTTCACCTCGAGCTTTGGCGCAGGGAGTGTCC
>JAZFTU010000111.1:0-3541 GCA_036446855.1 Hydrothermarchaeaceae archaeon (SeqCode)
GTCCGAGCAAAAATCACAGCCACTGATATCTATGTCCCTTCCGACAAGTACTTTGTTTACGCATAGCTCTGGATTGGCTTTGAGGGCCTTTGGTTTTCTATCCTTTATATCAAGAACTGTTTTTTTTAATGCCTCCTTAACCTCCAAAGTGCCCTTTCCAGTTTTTAAATTTAAGATAGCGAGCGAATTTGCCTCCAGATTATATTTTTTTAGTAGTTTTTCAAATAATCTCCCTTTTTCCCTGTAAGAGCAGGCGGCAACTATCACCCGTTTAATCTTTCTTTCATCAACCCATCTTATATGCTGGGCAATGTGGGAAAGCCCTTTTTCTGTGCAAAGGTCATCTACCGTTTCAACTACCTTAGAGTCGCCTTTTATGGCTTTGGCAACGCTCCTAAAGTCAATCTTTTTTGAAAGCTCCTTTTTGCAAGTGCACAAAAAGACGCCAGTGTTTTCGTCGTCAGACATGGGGCCCATCTTCCATTGATAAGAATTTCTCGACTAAATCCGCCATCCCCTTTGCGTCCTTTGTCGGATGGAAAACCGGAACAGAAAAATCTGATTTGTCAAATTTACCGGGTTCGAATGCCGAGATGCAGATGAGTTTCCCCTTAACTCCCTTTAGAATCTTTTTTGTGTTTTTTGCCTTTTCTACATTCCCTGAGGCAAAGATTATTGGCAATTCTCTTCTGGGGTTTCCCTCGATTATTACAATGTCCAAATCCGCTCCCTTTAAAAATTTCATTGCTTCATTCAGCCTATCGCCGTCTATCCTTTTTAGTGCAGCAACTTCATGGGGCGCTGCGGTTGCAACGATTCGTGCGCCGGCGTCAGCGTGCCTCCACGTGTCCTTCCTTTTTGTATCCAGAGTAAAATCTTTTTCATGAATTTGCTTTATCGTGCCAACCTTCTTTCCCCTTCTTGTGAGTTCTCTTACAAGTGACTCGACTGTCGTGGTTTTTCCAGCCCTCCTGCCAGAGCCTACGACTGCTATCGCATGCATGATACGATAGTTTAAAGGAAAGTTATATATATTCTTTTCATTAAAATTTAATAAAAGTTAACCTAAATTGATTAACATATGGCATGGTCGAAATGAAAAAACTCGTGCACCTTGATGAATCAGAAAAACTTTTGAATGGGCTGCGCAAAAAATATTACTTTAACCGAAACGTCGAGATTAAGGGCCCTTTAGAGTGTCTGGATAGGGAGCTTGCTCTAGACCTCGTCTCCCGTGACAACTCACCTGCTCACAACATCGCATCCTTCGACGGCTATGCAATTTCACATAGAGCAGGTTACCCCATGAAAATAATGCATTCCATCTATGCAGGAGATGAAAGGGGAGGGATACCCCGACTAAAAAAAGGGAATGCCATGTACATAGCGACTGGCGCATACATGCCAGAAGGCGCAGATGCCGTACTGAGAATAGAAGATGCAAAAATTGAAGGTGACAGTCTTTATGGAATCCCAATTAAGGCCGGAACAAAGGTCGTACGGGCGGGAAGCAACTACAAAAAAGGTGAGACTGTATTAAGGAAGGGGCAGCGCCTCCGCCCGCAGGAGATCGGAATCATCCACGGCATGGGCATTTTAGGGGTACAGGTCTACAAAAAACCGAAGGTTGCAGTATTTTCTACAGGGGACGAGATATGCAAGGGGCTCCTCAGGGACACAAATGGTCCCATGGCCGCCGCATTTTTAAAGGAGTGCGGATGCCATCCGGTGCTCATGAAACCTGTGCCTGACAGCCTTGAGAAGATTAAAAAGAGGCTTTTGAATGCCACTAAATACGATGCCATAATTACAAGCGGCGGGGTCTCGGTCGGGAGACGGGATTTTGTCGTAAAGGCGATTAAGGAACTTGGCACTCTTCTAATGCACAAAGTAAAAACCCGGCCCGGTAAACCTCTTACTGTGGGCATTGTGAATGATACCCCGGTGTTTGGCCTGCCCGGAAAGTCTACAGGGGCATTTGTTGCTCTGGAACTGAACCTCAGAAATTATTTTCTTGGAGGAATAAAAAGGCCAAAGAAGGTCTGCAAAATATCCCGGTCAATAAAGCTCTCTACAATTGATGCCGACTCGCCGGATTTTATCAATGTGGTCTTCGTAAATCTCAAAAACGGTAGCTGCGTGCCTATGGGATTTAACGATTCGCCCATGAAACTTGTAAGGTCTGATGAGCCATACAATGTCTCGACAATCGCATCCTCACTCAGATCTGCATGTGCCGAAGGTTATGTGCTTGTAAAAAATGACTTAAAAAAGGGTGAGGACGTCGAGGTAAACCTCATATGAAAGAGCTCCTTAAACTTGCAGTTGCCCTGCACGGACATCTGGCCCCGGGACTCGCACTTGGAATAAGGATGGGCACGATAGGACTAAAGAAGCTGGATACAAAGAAGGGCAGCAAAAAGCTTATCGGAATATCTGAAACCGGGAGGTGCCTCGGAGACGGCATGCAGGTGTCGACCGGGTGCACTTTGGGCCATGGGAGTGCAATGGTTAAGCATTATGGAAAGCTGGCGCTCACGCTCGGCAGGGTTGACAGCATGCGGGGGGTTCGAATTGCGCTCAAAAATGATGCATATAAAATATCTCCGGTTTTAAAAAAGTGGATGATGAGGGGTGGGAAGCTTTCGCGTGATGAAGAAAAAGAGCTCGGAGGCATTCTCTTAAATCTTGATGAAAAGCACCTCGACATAAAAGACGTGGAACTTATGCTTGGCCAAAACTTCGAAAATTCGCCTATTGTAAAGTGCAAAAAGTGCGAGGATTTGATTCCGATGGCCCTGTCGGTGGAAAAAGATGGAGATATCATCTGCGAAATGTGCGCAGGTGAAGGATACTATAGAGCCCTGTAAATCTATCTTACGATTACCTCCCCCTCCTTGGTTATTGCTGCCTCAAGCCTAAAAAGAATCCTCCTCCCCTTTATTTTGTCCTTTGCCTCGTTTTGTATCATGCTTGCAAGAGAAGGAAAGCTCTGGGCAATCCATACTCCTGCGGAGTCCGCCTTATCATATATCGCTCTTACCGCAGTATTCAGGTCCGTTTCAGGCTCTATCGTAATGCGCAGGGGGGCCTCTATCATCCTCACAAGCTCCATGGTATTTTTTGCCTTTTCTATGTTTTCCCGGGTGGTCTTTTCTGTTGCCGATATGTTTGCCCTGGACGTTCCCAGCCTCTTTGCTATCTCTGTCTGCGAAAGCCCTCTTCCCTTGAGCTTTAGAATTTCTATCTGTCTGTCAGTAAGTATCGTTTTGGTCATGGCCTCTTAACTAATGTAAAGTTGATATCAATTAAAATGTTCCTGTCAATCTGGCTTTGCTACCAAAGTCGGCTTTTTGCTCCTAAAATATGAATAAGATGTATGAGTTGGGGATTGAGCCAGACTTTGCTCAAATCAATTAATGTGAGGATGGGAATCTATCATCTGGAAAATATTCATTTTCTTTTTTTGCAAGGTTAATGATTTTTTCCCCCCACTTTACTTTTTTATCTTTCAAAACTACCCATAACTCTTCAAAATTTC
>JAZFTU010000112.1:0-5849 GCA_036446855.1 Hydrothermarchaeaceae archaeon (SeqCode)
GTTTTAATGAACTTTTTTGAAGGCTCGGAATTCAATAAAAGAACGAAATCCTCCTCGCCAACCTTCTTCAAATTATAGAAGTTGCAGACCTCGAGTCTCTCCAGAACTTCGCCTATGGTGCTCATTTTCTTCGAAAACTGCTCTGCATGAGACCTTGCAACTCTTTTGTGGTCGTCCCAGAACTCTTCTGGTTTTTCCAGCGAGGATATAAATTCAAGGAACAGCAGCCAGTGATCTACGTCGAGTATTATGTGCTCGCTGCTTGCGAGCAAATCGAGATAGGCATTTATCTTCTTGCCATTTTTTAAGACGTGCCTATTTTCGGAGTAGAAGCGCAGCACCTGGCGCATAACACTGCTTCGAGACGACTTTGTCTCAATTTTCAGTTTTTCAAGAATCCCCCTGGTTTCCTCGTCCAGGGATACGGTAGTTCTGGTGTGACTGTTTTGCATTTGTATTCCACTAGCTTCCCCTTGCCTTTTAAAAAAATAAAAAAGGGACGCCTACACGGCGTCCTTTCCCCTCTCGCCTGTTCGGACCCTGATTATCTCCTCGATAGTGGACACAAAGATCTTGCCGTCGCCTATTTTCTGCATGGGGGCAGCTTCGAGTATGGCATTGATGACCTTGTCCATGTCCTCGTCACTCACCACTATGTCGAGCTTGATTTTAGGGAGCAAGTCCACTTTATATTCCTTGCCACGCCACTGCTGGGTTATGCCCTTCTGGCGTCCGCGTCCCTTTACGTCCGAGACGGTCATGCCAGGGAACCCCAGATCTTCCAGAGTGGACTTTACCGGGTTTAGCTTTTCTGGCCGAATTATGGCTTCTATTTTTTTCATTTTACTCACTCTCCCGAGTTAACTTGGCTTGTGGCAGTCAATTCCGGATATGCCGACATGCCGTGTTCACTCATGTCCAGTCCCTGCATCTCCTCTTCAGGAGAAACCCTTAGTCCGACTACTGCATCTATTGCCTTGAACATGATATAGCCAGCGCCAAAGGCCCAGACAAAGTTGAACAGTGCCATTGCAACCTGGACCCCGAATAGTGCAGTACCGCCATACAGGAGGCCCGGGGCATTTGCTGCGTAGATCTTCTGAACGCCATTTGAGAATATGCCAACAGAGATAAGGCCCCAGGTACCGGAATAGCCATGGCATGCTATTGCGCCTATTGGGTCATCTACTTTGAGCACGTTCTCGTTGAATCTGTATCCGAAGTATACCACAGCCCCGCCTATCGCACCTATCACTACAGCTGCCCATGGATCTACCGAACCTGCTGGTGCGGTTATCGCAACAAGCCCTGCAATGAGGCCGTTTATGCTAAAAGCAGCGTCTGGCTTTCCCCCTTTGAGCCAAGTAAGACTCATGGCCATTACGGCGCCTGCACCTGCTGCAAGGAAGGTATTCACGATTACCAGATTGTAGTTGATGTCAAGGCCGTTCAGTGTGCTGCCTCCATTGAAACCCAGCCATCCGAAGGCTAAGATGAATGCACCGAGCATTGCCATGGACATGCTGTGGCCAGGTATTGCAACGGGTTTCCCGTTTACGAATTTACCTATTCTCGGCCCGAGGACAATCGCCCCTGCAAGGGCAACATAGCCGCCTACACCGTGGACCACGCCGGAACCTGCAAAGTCGTGACCGTCAACGCCGAAGAGTCCGGTGATGAAGGTTGGGGCATCTGCCCAGAATATCCCGTTGCCGCTCCATACCCAGTGGTTGTACACCGGATATATGATGGCCGTAACTATGACAGTGTATATCAAATACGCCTTGAACTTCGTCCGCTCTGCCATTGCCCCGGAAACTATCGTTGCTGCTGTTGCTGCAAACACCATCTGGAAGAACCAGCCGTTGTATCCCGCTGCATCAAATCCCTTCAAAAAGAAGTCACTGTAACCGAAAAATAGATTCGATTTTGCACCCCACATGATACCAAATCCAACGGCCCAGAAGGCCAGGATACCTACTGAGAAGTCCATAAGATTCTTCATCAGGATGTTTACCGTATTTTTGGCTCTACTGAACCCTGCTTCCAGCATTGAGAACCCTGCCTGCATCAGGAACACAAAGCCTCCCGTGAGCAAAAGCCAGATAAAGGTTATTGCCTCTTCCGGGGTGGCCTCAGTGAGCCAGGGGCTCTCTTCTGCGCCCTCTTGCGCATATACCGGCGCTACCATTAATAGCACCAGCATAATCCCAATCATATAACTTACTTTCATTTTAGTACCTCCTCTTTTATTCTAGGTTTAAAAGGCTAAAAAAAGATATATAAACCTGTTTAAGAGATATTAATACCTTTTTTGCACTTTTCATAAAAAGTATGAAAAAATCAGCGAAAAAGAGAGTTATCCAAGAGGATTAATCTGAAACAATCCGGCCACCTTTTTCAAATATGTCATAAAGTTCTTATAATACAATTAAGTAACACCTTCATCTATGGTCACGCCCACAAGGGTTACAATAGCTTTAGATAAAGAATCAGCAGACTTATTCGAAAGGCTGAAAAGCGAGGAGAGGGCGTCTAAAAGCGGGCTTATGAGGCGGGCGCTAAAATTCTATTCGGAGTATAAGGACATCCTGAGCAAAAACGATGAAAAGGTCAGGACCTATATCGAAATGCTCTCTGACGGGGAGCACATAATTTTTGATGTAGACCACTGGCTCTTATTTCTGAAACACCTGGAAACATCGGGCGAAAAAATCGCATTCTGGGAGGCACATAAGCAAATTGCAAAGTCCCACGGCGAACAACTGGGTGGCATAGTGTCTTCGGTGGAAGATTTGCTCAGAAGGCTTGAAATATGCAATTTTTATAAATTAAACAAAGTCTCAGAAAAGGAGTTCACACTGATTTTAGTCAACGAAAAAAGCAAAGAATTCATCAAGATATTCTTAGAAGAGGTTGCATCCGGTCTTGGATTTAAAATCGAAGTAAGAGAGGATTTTGCAAAGCTCAGGGTCCGGGTTTTAGAGTAGCCACCCTGTAATTGGGACATTTTTTAATTCTTCCGACTATCCCAAAAATTCAGAGGCACAAAAGTGAAAAGTGTAAAAAATTTCGATGAAGTGTCCAGGGTCTACACTGAAGATGAGGCAGTTTCCGAAGCGAAGAGGTGCATTTCCTGCAAAAACCCACTCTGCGTTAAGGCATGTCCAATCTCCCAGGACGTCCCGGGATACGTGGCCCGGATTTCTGAAGGAGACTTTGAGGGGGCTTTAAAGATAATAATGAAGGACAATCCATTCCCCGGGAGTTGCGGGAGGATATGTCCCCACCCCTGTGAGGGGCGGTGCATTTTGAAAAAAAAGGGAAATGCAATATCCATCATGCGCCTGAAAAGATTTGTAGCAGACAGAGTCGACCCCTTCCATAGTGGCATAAAGCGGGGAAAGCCCACCGGGAAAAATGTTGGAGTCATAGGATCTGGGCCAGCGGGCCTTAGCTCTGCATATCACCTTGCCTTATCTGGGTACAGTCCGGTAGTTTACGAATCATTTAAGACAGCAGGAGGTATGCTGACACTCGGCATTCCTGAATACCGGCTCCCCCGGGCCGTTGTCAAAAAGGAAATCGAATTTATAAAAAGTCTCGGGGTAAAGATTAAAACTGGAGTTAAGGTAGGCTCGCTTGATGAACTTAATCACGACGCAATCTTTATCGGAGTTGGGGCACATTTGCCCATGCAGCTCAACCTCGAAGGCATGGAACTTTCTGGAATTGAATATGGGATATCCTTTCTAAAGTCTGTAAACCAGAATAAAAAGCCAAAGATTGGGAAGAAGATAGCAGTAATAGGAGGGGGTAGTGTAGCAATAGACGCTTCTAGGACCGCACTTAGGCTTGGGGGGGAAGAGGTTGTTGTGCTTTATCGGCGCTCTTCTGGGGAGATGCCCGCATACAAAGAAGAGATAGAAGCGGCAGAAGAGGAAGGCATTCAAATCCACTACCTCACCTCACCTGTTCGGGTCCTCGGAGAAAACGGCAAGGTGAAGGCATTGGAATGTATACGAAATGAACTTGGCGAATGCGATTCAAGAGGGAGGTGCAGGCCCGTACCTCTAAAAGGCTCGGAATTTACTATTGATGTTGATACGGTAATCCCTGCCATAAGCCAGATTCCAGACCTCTCATGGGTTCCAGAAGGCAAATTGGAAATAACCAAAAATAGGACCCTTTCAGCAGACCAGAACACTGCAAGCACGAAAATGAAGGGAATATTTGCAGGTGGAGACTGTGTTAGCGGACCTGCAACTGTTGTTGATGCAATAGCTGCCGGAAAGAGGGCGGCGAGCTCAATTGATAGATATTTTTAGAGGCGAGCAAGCCCTCCAAAATTTTTATTTTCCACACAAAGCCTCATCAAGAGATTCAAAGGCAGATAAAATCCTCTTTTCTTTTTCTAGTCGGTCTTCTGGAAGTTCTGTAAATTCCAGCTCATCTATATCCAAATCGCCCTTCGCGGGTATGGATTCCATCCCGCTTCCAATTACTTCTCCCGAACTCGTATCCAGGACTTCTGCCCCTTCTGCATTTATTATAACCGCATACGGAATTTGGTATGAGTCGAGCAGCCTCGCATAGGATACTATCAGCCTCTCTTTCGAACCCAAAGAATCATAGGTACATTTCACGATTATTACCCTTCTTCCCCATACTCGAATGATGAGGTCAGCCCTAAGTTTGAGTTTTTCACCGCCAAGGACAATTTCAAACTCCTTTTTAACCTCGATATCGCCTTTTGAATAATCCTTTTTTTCTACTAAAAATCGTTCCGCATCCTGCCGTATTCTCTCGACAACTGTGTCAGCAGCTTCTTCCCCCGTTATAAAGTCGATGAGAACTCCATCGGCCTCGCATTTTTCCTCTTTGCAATTTTCTGAAAAACACCCTTTTTTCATCTTGCTATGGATATCTAAGATTAACCATTTAAACCATTTTTATTCCAAAAAGTGGATGCTTTCGGTAGTGCGCAAACCACCAACAATCCAAAACATTTATAAACGATTATTACTTATTCGAGGTTACTTCCTTAGAGGTGGAAGGAAAGATTCAACACATTGAATTATCAAAAAAGGAGGAATCTATATGCCAAGCTATGTGAATGTAGAAAAGTGTGACGGGTGTAAGGGGCTTGACAGAACAGCTTGCCAGTACATCTGTCCGAATGACCTTATGATCCTGGACCGCGAAACCCAAAAAGCGTTTAACCAGGAAGTCGAACAGTGCTGGGAATGCTACAACTGCGTGAAGATGTGTCCCCAGCAGGCAATTGAAATTCGAGCTTACCAGGACTTCGCCCCCATGGGCGCAAATGTTATACCGTTGAGGGGCACAGATGCCATTATGTGGACCGTAAAGTTCCGAAACGGTAATTTGAAGCGATTTAAATTCCCTATAAGGACTACCCCGGAGGGTTCGACGACAAACCTCTACGATGGAAAACCAGAACCGAATTTTGATAACTTAAAAAAACCGGGCTTCTTCAATTACGAAGCCAGGTCTGATTAGAGAGGTGTTAAGAAAATGGAACTAGAGACTACATGCAATTTCTCATACTGTGCAAAACCGGAAGTGGTAGTTGTGGAAAGCGACATCTGCATCATGGGCGGCGGAATGTCCGCCTGCGGCGCGGTATATGAAGCCGGCAGATGGGCAAATGAAAAGGGACTTAAAATTGTAATGGTTGACAAGGCCGCAACCGAGAGAAGCGGTGCTGTGGCCCAGGGTCTTTCTGCTATTAATACATACATCGGTGAAAATACGACCGATGATTATGTAAGGATGGTGAGGGGAGATTTAATGGGCATCATCAGGGAAGACCTTGTTAAAGACCT
>JAZFTU010000113.1:0-4737 GCA_036446855.1 Hydrothermarchaeaceae archaeon (SeqCode)
GAAGCCATACAATGCCAATAAGTATATTTATGGCCCCGATCGTCTGGAATACCCTCATAGGAAACCCTGAAATTTTATCGCATATAAATGTTTGCAGAAGTACTACTTTTGTTTAGACAAAACCAGGCCTTCCTCATCGATTTCTCCTGATTTTATCCTTCTTGAGGATATTGGCCTTCCGTCAGCTGCAAGGACGAGCGGGATTGAAAGAATCTTCAGGGCAGGTAGTCCATTCTTTTTTCGGGCATTGTTTATTTCCAGAGCCACATGCTCCGTCTTCTCTGACACTACAATTGCATCGATTGCACCGTCACTTGCGGCATCGCCCATTGGATTAGAGAGTTCAACTATTCCATATTGGCCTTTTCCCTCAAGGAAGCTTTCGAGAGACTTTTTTCTTTTTTCAAAGGAAGATATGTCTTTTGTTATCATCTCGCTTGACGTAAGGCCGATTAATACATACTCCCCCTCTTCAAAGGCCTTCTTTAAAAGGGTTTTATGGCCCTTGTGAAGAACGTCGAAACTCCCACCCACCGCTACTTTTTTGAAAGGCTTCATTTGGAGGCCTTTAGCGCCTCTGAAATCAGCGAGGATACGGTGAGGTAGCTAATCTGGGAGTTTATCGTATTTGTTGCCACGATGTCTGCGGCCCCCCCTGAAAAGAGCCTTGCAATAACGTTTCCCGTAAGCACAGGGTGGACCGTTCCCACAAGAACGTTTGAAGCGCCTTTCTCTTTAAGCATTTTCATCGCTTCTATTATCGTTCCCCCGGAATCTATGATATCGTCGATAATTATTATGTCCTTTCCCTTAACGTCAATTTTTTTTGGCTTCATCTCAACGTGTCCAGGGCCAATCCGGGTCTTCTGGAGATAGTCATATGGGCAGCCGATAACCTCCGATACCCCTTTTGCGAGCCTTTCTGCGCCGTTGTCCGGGCCAATTACCACGGGCGCTTTAAGCTCATGCATTTTGAAATATTCGCCAAGGGTTGAGGATGCGTCAAGCTCTGTTGCAGGAATCTTGAAAAAGTCGATAATGTGCTTTTTGTGAATGTTGACCGTGTAAAAGGCATCCGAATTCATCTCTATGTGCTTTACGATGGTCTTGGATGAAATGTTCTCTCCAGGCATGAAAATTTTATCCTGCCGCCCGTATCCAAAATAGGGAACGATTGTTGTGACCTTCGACGCACCGTTCTCCTTTAGGACGTCCAAAATCTGCAAAAGCTCCATGATATTCTCATCCTGCGGCCGGGAAGTGGACTGGATTACAATACAGTCTTTACCCTTGATATCCGATTCTATGCGAACGTATCTTTCCCCATCGGAAAACCAGTTTATGGTGAGTTTTCCCAGATTGCAGTTAGTCTCCCCTGCTATCTCCCTTGCAAGGCTCTGAGCGGTAGAACCACCAAAGATTATATTATCATTCATACAATCAAGTGGGGAACATTTTAATGTATATAAAATTATCCATCTTTTGGACCTCGCATAAGTATATAAATATGTTTCGTCACATATTATTTGCTAGTCAACGGTGATAAAATTGAAACTGATGAATTTTAAGACAACTAAAGGAGTCAAGGTTCCTAAATCTCTAATTGAGCAGGTTATAGGACAGGAAAGTGCCGTCGAGGTGCTCAATAAGGCATCAGAGCAAAAAAGGCATATACTCCTCATAGGCGAGCCCGGGACAGGAAAAAGCATGCTTGGCCTTGCGATGTCCGAGCTCCTAAAAGTAGAAGAACTTGAGGATATACTGATATATCCAAACAAGGAAGAAAAGAACAATCCCAAGGTGGAGATAGTAAAGACAGGCGAGGGAGAAAAGACACTCAAGAAATACAGAGACCAAAAGAGGAAGGCAGAAGCACCCGTAAACATGATGTTCAAGGTACTTTTCATATTCATCATGCTTCTTGTCATATATTATGGTTTTTTGGCCCCAAGCTCCAATCCCATGGTACTATTTGGAGGCATAATCGCCTCGGTGTTCCTGCTCATGGGCAGGCAGTATATCAAGGTCAAGGACGATGTGCTGGTTCCAAAACTGCTCGTAAATAATGCCAAAAATAAAAAGGCCCCGTTTATTGATGCAACAGGTTCCCATGCTGGCGCCCTTCTTGGAGATGTCAGGCACGACCCCTTCCAGTCCGGGGGCCTCGAAACGCCGCCCCATGAGTTAGTGGAGGCAGGGGCTATTCACAGGGCAAGTAAAGGCATCCTGTTTATCGATGAAATCGCAACACTTGGCATCGAATCACAGCAGGACCTTTTAACTGGATTACAGGAAAAGAAGTACCAGATTACCGGGCAGAGCGAACGCTCCAGCGGTGCTATGATAAGAACAGAACCAGTCACATGCGATTTTATACTTGTTGCGGCAGGCAACCTTGAGACTGTCTCCAAAATGCACCCCGCTTTGAGGTCAAGAATAAGGGGATATGGTTATGAGGTATACATGAAAGAGGTCATGGACAACAACTTAAAAAACAGAAACACGCTGGTGCAATTCGTGGCCCAGGAAGTCATAAAAGACAAGAAGATTCCACACTTCAAAAGGGCTGCCGTAATAAAGATAATCGAAGAGGCGAAGAGGCGCTCTGGCAGAAGAGAAAAGCTGACATTAAGGCTCAGGGGTCTTGGCGGGCTGATAAGAGCGGCAGGCGACGTTGCAAGAGGTGAGAAATCTAAATACGTAGAGTTAAAACACGTCATAAAGGCCAAAAGCATATCAAAGACATTAGAACAGCAAATTGCTGACAGATACATCAGTGTTAAAAAGGACTACAATGTCTACACAACCAAAGGTGGACAAGTTGGTCGGGTGAACGGTCTTGCCGTAATCGGGCAGGACAGCGGCGTGATTCTGCCAATAGTGGCCGAGGTTGCGCCAGCTCAGAGCAAGAGGGAAGGAAAGATTATCGCTACTGGCAAATTACAGACCATTGCACTGGAGGCAATACAAAATGTGAGTGCGGTAATCAAGAAACATACCGGGGTGGATATATCCAAATATGATGTGCATATCCAGTTCCTTCAGACTTACGAAGGGGTAGAGGGCGACAGTGCCAGCATATCAGTTGCAACTGCGGTGATTTCTGCACTTGAAGGAATTTCTGTTGACCAGAGCACCGCTATGACCGGGAGTCTCACCGTACGAGGGGACGTACTCCCTATAGGCGGGGTAAACGCAAAGATTGAGGCAGCGATAACTGCGGGCATCAAAACGGTAATAATCCCCGAGTCCAACAAAAAGGACGTGATGGTGGAAAAGAAGGGCAGCATAAAGGTCATATCAGTAAAAAACCTGTCCGAGGCCCTGGAACATGCCTTCGTCTGGAGCGATGGCAAGGAAAGCCTCCTAAAAAAGATTAAGGATATTATTCCCCTGCCTGATGGTATAAAGAAGCCATCCACTGACAAACACGTAGCGTAATACTTTTATTTCACATCGCCTATTTTAGAGGGAGGTATCTATTTTGAACGGCGAAGAGATATTGAATAGGCATCTTGGCATGATAGATGCAGAGATAAAACAAACTTTCAATGGCCATGATTTTCCAAAACCGCTTTATGATATCATGCAGTATCATCTCGGGTGGCTGGATGAAGATCTCAAGCAGGTCGACCAGTATGTTGGAAAGAGATTTAGGCCGACGATGTGCCTTTTGACATACAACACACTAAGCGGAGTCTATGACAAGGCAATAGCTGCCGCAGCCTCCATAGAGCTTATACACAACTTTTCTTTAATTCATGACGATATAGAAGACCTGGATCCGGCGAGGAGGCACAAGCCCACGGTCTGGAAGGTCTGGGGCGTGCCGCATGCCATAAACATAGGGGATGGGATGCATGTCATGGCAAATCTTGCAGCCCTCCGGCTAATTGAGCTAAACGTAACACATTCGAAGATTGTCGATATAATATCTATACTCAACCGGTCGGTCTTAAAGCTCTGCGAGGGCCAGTACCTGGACATGAGCTTTGAGGGCAAGACGGATGTAACTATTGACATGTATCTTGAGATGGTTTACCGAAAAACTGCGGCACTAATTGAGGCATCGACCTATATAGGCGCAGTGCTCGCGACAAACGATAAGAAAATCGCAGAACATTTTAAAAATTTCGGCAGAAAAATCGGCATTGCATTCCAGATTGTAGACGACATAATAGGAATCTGGCAGCGAACCGAAAACACGGGAAAACCTGTTGCAAGCGACATAAGAAATAAGAAAAAGACCCTTCCTGTCCTGTATGCATTTGAAAATTCAACAAAAGAGAATATCAAAGTGCTTAAAGAAACATACAAGCAAGATGTGCTTTCAGACGAAGACGTGGACCTGATTTTAGGCGTTCTGGACGAAGTTGATGCAGAGGGCGCCTCTCAAAAAATTGCAAGCAAGTTCAAGCGTGAAGCTTTAGAGGAGCTTGATAAGACGGGCATCCAAAACGAGTCTATGGAAATGCTAAGAACCCTCACAGATTTTCTCGTTGACAGGACTTACTAGCGAAGTCATCTTTTTTTAAACATGGTCGAATAGACTATAACATACTTATACGTGATAAGCTGATAAATAAAAAGAAAAGAAAAAAGGTGGTGTGTTTTTATTTGAAAGGCGCGATTATTTCGAGAGTTCAAACAGTGGAATTGTAATACCTGAATTATTGCCAGAACAAAGCGGATGGAGAACGAACCTCGCAGAACTAGGACAAACTTATGTTATCGATA
>JAZFTU010000114.1:0-3238 GCA_036446855.1 Hydrothermarchaeaceae archaeon (SeqCode)
GATAACTTCTTTTTGTAGCTTTTAAGACAGATGGGGCAGCAGAGGTAGTGCTCTTTATTGTGGATTTTAAACTTTACAGGATTTCCATAAATGGTCTTTCCGCAGTATTCACAGTTCATGACCACCCCAATTTCAGGGCCAACTATTGCATCGTATTCCTCTTTTATCGTCCTTAAGACAATTTTTGAGTCGATATGCTTTATATCAAGCTCTCCGATTCTGTCCATGAGGGTTCTTAGTTCCTCCATATTTGAGACAATCGCCTTGCAAATGTGGTTTTTATTGCCCAGTGTTTCGTAAATCTCAAGAATCTCGCTCATTTCAGCAAGCGACTTTAGCGCCTTTTTATCCCCGATTGACATTTCGATTAAAAGGAGGATGTTATTTAGGATTGCATCCCTATCGACGATTGCAGTAAATTTTTTAACGACGCCCTCTCTTTGGAGCTTGTCTATCCTCGATTTTACGGTCGGCCTGCTTACGCCCAGCTCTTTTGATATCTCCAGTATCGGGGTTCTTGCGTCCCTCTGCAAAATCCTGAGGATTCCAAGGTCAGTTAAGTCAATCATTGTCATACTGTAAACTAAATTAACAATTATTTTTAAATTTGAAAGAGTAAGGTACATATATTAACCAAATTAATGGTTTTGAAATGGAAACCGAAAGGGCCGACATACCCATCAAAGGGATGACCTGCGCCACCTGCGCCGTAACGATAGAAAAGGGGCTGTCCAAGTTGGACGGGGTGAGCGAAGCAAACGTTAATTTCGGAACTGAAAAGGCAACCGTGGTTTACAATCCAAAAAAGGTAAAAGTCAGAAATTTTGTCGACACAATCAAGGATTTGGGTTATTTGGCAAAAGTTGAGAGGGTGACTATCCCCATCGGGGGAATGACCTGCGCCTCCTGTGTAGCGACTATCGAGAAGTCATTGAAATTAGACGGCGTCACCCGTTCAGACATAAATCTTGCAACAGAGAAAGCGACTGTAGAGTACTTCCCCTCTCAGGTCACTCTGACCCAGATAAAAAAGGCAATCGAAGGCGCTGGATACCGGGTTTTGGAGATGGCAGAAGGGGCAGATGCGGTTGATATCGAAAGGAGAGAGCGCCAAAAGGAAGTTAGAACTCTTAAGACCAAGCTTGCAGTGGGCGCCGCCCTTGGGTCACTTCTCCTTTTAGGGAGTGTAAAGTGGCTTTTCCCCTGGGCCCCCTCCTTTTTGGGCAATAACTATACCCTCCTGATACTCTCGACACCCGTGCAGTTCTGGGTGGGCGGGCAGTTTTACAGGGGGTTTTGGGCAGCTTTAAAGCATAAAAGTGCGGACATGAACACCCTTATTGCCGTTGGCACATCTTCTGCATATTTCTACAGCCTTGCGGTGACCCTTTTCCCCTCTTATTTCACACTTGGAGGAATCGCGCCCAAGGTTTACTATGACACGGCAGCAATCATAATAACCCTCATACTCTTCGGCAGACTCTTGGAGGCCAAAGCCAAAGGGGAAACCTCCGAGGCCATAAAAAAACTTATGGGGCTCCAGCCAAAAACAGCGAGGATAATTGTGGATGGGGAGGAAAAGGAGATACCTGTAGATGATGTGAAGATTGATGATATTGTTTTGGTCAGGCCAGGTGAAAAGATCCCTGTTGACGGCATTGTGAAAGAAGGGCATTCTGCAATCGATGAGTCTATGCTCACCGGCGAAAGCATGCCTGTTAGCAAAAAAGAAGGAGATGGGGTTTTTGGTGCTACTATTAACAAGACGGGAAGCTTCACATTCGCAGCAACCAAGGTAGGGAAAGACACTACCCTCGCACAGATTATCAAGCTCGTTGAAGAAGCGCAGGGCTCAAAAGCACCGATTCAAAGGCTGGCAGATAAGATTGCTGGTGTGTTCGTGCCAATAGTTCTGGTAATTGCGACCCTAACTTTCACTGTCTGGTATCTCTTCGGACCTGCGCCGGCGCTAACATTTGCGCTGGTAAACTTCGTTGCCGTGATGATTATAGCCTGTCCCTGCGCCCTAGGACTTGCGACTCCCACTGCCATTATGGTGGGCACCGGGAAGGGGGCAGAAAATGGCGTGCTGATTAAAGGCGGCGAGAGCCTTGAGATGGCACACAAAATCGACACGATAATCCTGGATAAGACAGGCACCCTGACAGAGGGAGAGCCAGCAGTAACCGATATTATCCCTGCAAATGACTTTAGCGAAAATGATATATTATCTTTTGCAGCAGCGGCTGAGAAGGGCTCGGAGCACCCCCTCGGCGAAGCAATCGTAAGGAAGGCAAAAGAAAAAGAGATTACTCTCCAAAATCCAAAAGATTTCAATGCCATACCCGGACACGGCATAAAGGCAAAAGTAGATGATAAAGTCGTTTTACTGGGCAACCTGAAACTGATGAATGACGAGAAGGTCGACATCGGCGAACTTGACAAAGTCGCAGGAGAGATATCTGGTGCTGGAAAAACTCCCATGTTCATTGCCATAAATGCAGTTTCTGCCGGCATAATTGCAGTTGCAGATACGCTCAAGGAAAATTCTCATCTGGCGATTGAAAAATTGCATGAACTCGGCCTTGAAGTAATTATGATAACTGGAGATAATAGGAGGACGGCAGAGGCAATAGGAAAACAGGTTGGCATCGATAGGGTTCTTGCCGAAGTTCTTCCAGAAGACAAGGCAAAAGAGGTCAAAAGACTCCAGGACGAAGGTAAAATCGTTGCCATGGTTGGCGACGGCATAAATGACGCCCCTGCATTGGCACAGGCTAACGTTGGCATTGCAATTGGCACAGGAACAGATGTTGCAATGGAGGCCTCGGATATTACCCTGATAACGGGCGATTTAACGGGCGTTGTAACGTCAATTGAGCTTAGCAAGCGAACCATGCGCACAATAAAACAGAACCTCTTCTGGGCATTTTTCTATAACACGTCATTAATCCCCGTGGCCGCCGGGATTTTATATCCGTTCTTCGGGATCCTCCTAAATCCGGTTTTTGCTGCAGCGGCAATGGCCTTCAGCTCGGTATCTGTGGTCACGAACTCCTTAAGATTACGAAACTTTACTCCAGGGATGAAAAATTAGGAAGGAGGTGAAAAATATGGCAATAGACCCGATATGCAAGATGACCGTGGACGAGGGCACGGCAGAACACAAAACAGAGCACGAAGGTAAAACGTATTACTTCTGCGCGCCCGGATGCAAGAGCACCTTTGAAGAAAATCC
>JAZFTU010000115.1:0-4905 GCA_036446855.1 Hydrothermarchaeaceae archaeon (SeqCode)
GGCCTTTAGAATGCGAGGAGGTTGCACAGCGCTTGCTCCAGCTTGAGCCTGATTTGGTGCTGTATTCTGCACCAAACCCGTCGACACCTGGGCCCAAAAAAGTAATCGACATGCTGAAAGGAAGGAGAGCAATAGTTGTAGGGGACGCTCCTGGCATCAAGATAAAGGAGCACCTCGAAGAACTCGGTCTCGGCTACATATTTGTCAAAGCCGATTCCATGATAGGTGCAAGAAGGGAATTTTTAGACCCGACAGAGATGGCGATTTTCAACGCTGAGATGCTCAAGGTCCTCTCCATAACTGTCGCATTTAAGGTCATCACAGAAGAAATCGACCTTGCGATTAATGATAAAGACTACCTCCCCCACATTATAATAGGGAGTGGCACGGCAGTATCGCGCTCCGGCATAAAAAACCCGTACGCAAGAGCCAAGGCAAAGGCCGCCTACGAGATGGCAGAGATGGTGGGAAAGCTAAATATCAAGGGATGTTTTGTTCAAAAGGAGCCAGACGAGTATATCCAGACCGTCGCATCCGCCCACGAGCTTTTGAGGGCCGCATCGATGCTGGCCGATGAGGCAAGGGAGATTGAGAAGATGGCCGATGAAGTAGAGAGGATGCCACACTCGCCGGAAGGAAAGCTGCTTAAGAAGCGCGGACTATTTGAGAAGCCTTCCTAGATTACAATAATCGAAGGGGAGGTTAGTTTACGGTGTATGGTGTATGGTGAAGACTACCATACTCCTGAGGGATGACCTCTATGAAATTCTTGTCAGAAAACATGGCAGAAGAAAGATTTCAGAAACGGTAAATAAGGCCCTAGAAAAACTTCTATTGAAGCGCAAGAAGAGCATGTTCGGGGTCGACCCCTGGCTTACTGCCGAGGGCCTCAGGGATGAAAAAGAGCATGAAAGTCTTTGATTCCTTTACATGGGTGGAGTATTTCTCTGGAAGTAAGAGGGGTTTAAAAGTAAAGGACATTGTAGAGGATTCTGAAATAATTTATACACCTGCGATATGTCTTACCGAGATAAAAGCAAAGTATCTAAGGGAGGGCAAAGACCCAACGGACCGGCTGGACTTCATCGAAGACCGTAGTCTCGTTTTGCCAATAGACCGTAAGATTGCCTTGAAAGCTGGAGAATGCAAAGTTTTCCTAAAATTGCACACCGCAGACGCCCTTATCTACGCCACAGGGATGGTCAGGGATTGCGAAGTCGTCACTGGAGACCCTCACTTCAATGGGTTGGAAAATGTGATTTTGATATGATGAATCTGCCTCATTAAATAGCGTTTTTTATGGCAACCCGGCTTTCGTAATTCAGTTTTGCATGCCCGTCCTTTAAAATTTCGGCCTCAACTTCCTCTACCGTCTTCCCATTGTCAAGAAAGATTGATAAAAAACAGGAGGTTGTGGATATGTTGAATATGGCCACCTTCTCGCTTCCCTTTAGCTCTCTATCTTCCTGATTTGCCTTGATGTCAACATAGGGTATAAACTCGGGTGGAAGCTTTTTTACCTCTTTTATGTCCACTAGAACCGCTATGTAGTCATCCAAGGCCATCACCGGGCAGGGTTATTTTGTCCTACCACCAGCAGATGACTTTGTCGTATGAAAATATATCGTCAACGAGTGCAGAATAATCGGGGTCTCCCGAAAAAAGCTCGACGACTTTTACATCGTTATCCTGCCTGTGTACGTCTATCATTTTGCTCACGTTGTCATCTGGCGATGATTTTAGTATTTCGAGTATCTTCATAATTTCACCTCAAAACGGCACTATAAAGTCAGATTCAAGAATCTTTTTTGCTATGTCCTCAATGGACATGTGACTTATTTTCTCATCTTTTGGCTCGTTTTCTTTATTGTTTGATGCCACAACACCGCCGTTGTCGACTACCCACTCGAAATTCTCTCGAACGTCCCCATAGTCGATGTTGATGTCTGCGTCAATTACAAAAACGCTGGGCGTATGGCCCCTGAGCATTGCTCCAAGGGCGGACCTCGATGCCTCGCTCTGCTCCCAGTCGTCAGTAGCTTTTGTTATGAATGCCAGTGATCTTTCCGCCATTTAAAACACCACGTATTTATCTACAAGGCCGATATTTTCGGCATTGTCGTCCTGGCTTCCAAATTTCATGCCATTAATCTCCTTGCCATGCTTCTTGTCCTGCTCGAACAAGGTATACGTCTTTTCACACAGCGAAACATTTGCCCCGGCCTTAACAATCTCCTGGGCCTTCTCATCCGGGCATAGCTTTACCGCGCTTGCGGTGAAAAATACCCTTACCTCTTTTCCGGCATCCCGTGCTGCCTGCGTAAGGCCAACAATATGGTCTAAATGCTTGTCTGTGGTAACTATTATTCCTAAACTTTCTGCCATTTCGCCACCTCTTTTTTTAGTGTGATTGGCTTCGCAGATATTTAAATATTATGGAGGGAGAATCATAAAGCGTATAATTTGGTAGATGGGTTAAGAATAAAGAGAGGGTGAAAAATGAGGCATTCAAGATGGCTGGGGTTTTTGGGTCTATCCCTAATTGCGTTTTCTTTAATTTTATATATCTTTCATTATGCAGCTTTCCGGGACCTCCACCACATATTGATTTTCATGCTGGGAGACCTGGCCTTCCTTCCCATCGAGGTGCTTTTGGTGACACTTGTCGTGCACCGGCTTTTGGGAGAAAGAGAAAAGCGCATCAGGCTAAAAAAGCTCAACATGGTCATAGGAGTTTTCTATAGCGAAGCTGGAACAAAGCTTCTTTCCTATTTTTCTGACCTTGACCCAAAGCTTGATGAAATTAGAAAATATCTCATTGTTACCGAGGGATGGTCTGAAAAGGAATTTTTAGATGTCAGCGGGCACCTCAGAAATTACGATTACGGGGTAGAAATTCATAGAATCGATCTGGAGAATTTGCGAAAGTTCCTTTTAGATAAAAGAGATTTTCTCATTGGTCTTCTCGTCAATCCGACGCTTCTTGAGCACGAGACCTTTACAGACCTTCTCCAGTCGGTTTTTCATCTCACAGAGGAACTTACGAGCAGAGATAAGGTTATAGAGTGTTCGGATGCGGACTGCGAGCATCTCAAAAAAGATATAGAGAGGGTCTATGTTTTTCTTGTTTACGAGTGGCTAAGTTACATGGAGCATTTGAAAGACAATTATCCCGCCCTCTTTTCCCTTGCCATGAGGGTAAATCCCTTTGACCAGGATGCATCGGCAGAGTTCAAATGAATTTTCATGAAAAGATTAATTACATCCAAAAGTAGCAAAAGCCGCCTCTACTTGTCCTTTGCACTTATACCGGTTATCATGTCTGGAATGTGCCTGTCCCAGAAACTGCCAGCCGAAGATTTAAAAACAGCCCCTCTAGATGCCCTATATCTTGAGGACGGGAAAGTAATATCACTGGAAATTTCCAGGACCAGTGAAGAGAGAAGAAAGGGCCTCATGTCTCGCGAGGGGATTGGTGAAAAAGAGGGCATGCTCTTTATATTTGAAGAGGGTGGCCTTCCAAAAATTTGGATGAAGAATATGAAATTTCCTATTGACATATTATGGATGGATAGTGAGTTTAGGGTCGTTCACATAGAAAGCAATGTGCCCCCATGCAAAGATGCGCCCTGCCCGATTTATGGCTCAAAAAACCCTGCAGATTATGTGCTGGAGGTAAAAGCGAATTTGGTAGAGGAGGAAGGAATAGAAGTTGGCGATGTACTAAATATAATTTATATGCTAAATGTACCAAGAAACAAAATATGAGGGTTATAGCAAATACGATTTTACTTCTTGCAGTTGTTTTATGGATAAATCCAGTCCAAGCGGGCTATATCTCTATTTCCACCGGTGCCAGCGATTGCTTGATTATCGAGGATAGCTGTCCACTTGCGCTTTCAATCGCAAACAGGGGGGACGAGGCCGCATACGACGTCCTGCTTACTTTTTTGCTGGAGGAAGGGTTTGAGACTGAAAGTGCCACTGTTGGCACTCTGGAAGTGAATGCGACCTCGCAAAATATGATAAAAATAAGCAAAACCAAATCAAAACTCCCAGGAACACACCGGGGAGTGCTCTTGATTGAATACAAGGACGCAAACAGCCACAAATTCTCTGCAATTGTGCCTTTTAAAATAATTTACAAGCAGGGGACAGAGTCGCCAATTTCAGGCTCAATGGAGGGAGTGAAACTTGAAGGAAAAAAACCACAAACCCTGAGGCTTCGCATGAAAAATTCGGAGGATTTGGCGCACAAAGCGAATGTAGAGCTGTTCATTTCAAAAGAGCTTACCACAAAAGATTCCAGACGAAAAATGGAGGTGGAAATTCCCCCGTCGGGAGAAGAAATAGTGGAATTTGAAATAAATTCTCTTTCTGCACTTCCCGGCAGCACCTACCCTGTGCTTGCCCTAATATCGCATGAAAACGATGGGAAATTCTATTCGACGTTTGCAAGGGGGGTTGTGAGGGTAGAAAAAGAAAGCTTGGTGTTTTCAGAGGGAAAAATGCTTGTTGTTCTTGCGATTCTTTTGGTCGCGTTTATTTTCTTTCAGGTAAAGGACATAAAATGGAAAAGGTAAATATTTTAGCGCTGCTTGTAATCTTCGCATTTCTATTGAGTTATTTTGAGCCCGAATTGATTTTAGAGGATACCACAATTACGGGAGGAGATACAGCATCGCATTATGCTTACGCTAAATACATGAAGGACCACCTTCTCCCCGGTGGAAAGGTCTCGGGATGGTACCCGGGGGCATTTTCCGGGTTCCCCGTGTTCGTTTTTTATTTCTTCCCTCCATTTTTGCTCTCGGTGATCATGGGCGAGTTTATCCCTCTAAAGATTGCGTTTAAGATAGTAACCCTCCTCGGAATCTTTTCACTCCCCCTGTCGGCCTTCCTGTC
>JAZFTU010000116.1:0-6784 GCA_036446855.1 Hydrothermarchaeaceae archaeon (SeqCode)
CAGCCCTCCTATATATTTATTATTTCGACTTAAATAAATGTGGAAAAAACAAGCTTGTGAAAAATCCAAATCAATTCAAAATCTCATTCACAAACCACTCCGGGTCAAATTCTATGAGGTCGCCGTATTCCTGCCCGTTCCCTAAAAATAGCACCGGCTTTTTTGTGGCATAGGTGATGGATATTGCCGAACCCCCTTTTGCATCCGCATCCGCTTTTGTAAGAATTGTTCCATCAATTGGAACCGCGTTGGAAAATATCTCGGCCTGATCCAGGGCGGCATTTCCAGTGAGCGCGTCCCCTACAAAAAGTACCATGTCAGGCTTTGTGACCCGTACAATCTTTTTAAGCTCCTCTATAAGGTTCACGTTAGTCTCCATCCTGCCCGCTGTGTCAACTAGCACGGCGTCTTTTCCGTGTGCCTTGGCATGCTCAATTGCGTCAAACCCTACTGCTGCGGGGTCTGCCCCCTTCTCATGTTTTATCATCTTTACATCAAGCCTTTTTGCGTGCTCTTCCAGCTGCTCAATTGCCCCCGCACGATAAGTGTCACTTGCTGCGAAGACAGAGCTTAAGTTACTTTTCCTCAGAAGGTGCGCAACCTTTGCAATTGTCGTGGTCTTGCCAGAACCGTTAATGCCAACGAAAACTATGACAAAGGGCCCATTCTGCTTTTCTCTTACGGCATCTATTAGGTTTTTTTGTTTCGACGGGAAGATTTCAAGTATGCCCTCCTTAAGAGACTCCTTTAAAATATCCGATAGTTCGGCCTTTTTAACCTTCCTCCCGGAAAGTTTACCTTTTAGGTCTGACGTAAGCCTGTGGCAGACATCAAATGCAACATCGCTTTCAAGAAGTGTAACCTCAAAATCAGAAAGAAGTTTGTCAAGCATGTCCTCGTTAAGTTCAACCTCTCCCTGCACAGCGTCCGTAATATGTGTGAGCCTCTTTTTTATGAAGCCAAACACGGCCTAGACCTCTTTATCTGTGGCCTGAGAAACAATGCCTCGAACAGAGGGCTCAAGCTCCCTCAGCCTCGCATGGAGTTTTTCAAGATTGGACATGTGGTCTGCCTTTGCTCTTTCGAGTTCAGAAAGTCGGGTTTCAACATCCACCTTTGCATCAGAAATTGTCTTTTTCGTGGAAATGGAGGCCCCAATTCCAACAATCGCATTTTTTTGGTCGATAATCTTAGCTTTTATGAGCGAGTCAGCACCAATGGGAACCAGCATTTCGCTGTCTTTTTTCATGACCTTTATTTCATCCAGGGTATTTATCACGGTCCTGAGTTCAAGCAGACTTCCGTCGATAAGCTCCAGGTTCTGGCTGTATACATCCGACTGGTTTCTAATTAGTTCGTATTCTCTTAAAATCTGTTCAGGTTTCAATTGAATCTTACTCCATCTTTTTTATTTCTTCAATTTTTATTTTGTTTCGTGGAGTCTTGTGCTTGCTCCCAAATTCCGAGTAAACGTACTCTATCGCATGTTTTTCGTTTGCGGCACGGCACTCCTTTACAAATGGTTGCATCCGCTCTCCCATTAAAAATTTTCCCTTTACTTCATATAATACCACGTAATCACCTCACAAAAGCCCCAAGGAATCTTCAATTCTCGTTATCTCGGGGCCAGTTGTTCTATTGCCCATCAAAACATTTTTTGCGTTCGCAAGAATGCCAGTCCTGACAAATCCCGTCCCCATGTTTACAGTCCCTATATCCACATCTGTTTTAAGAACGCTTTCTATGTGCTCAATTTCATCTTCCTTCGAAAGGGGATGCACTATAGCACCCTTGTTTGTCGCAACTCCGATGCTTCCGATGGTTCTAAATTCTGCAATGCTTCCTTTTTCGACTTCTAGGTCAAGCGCGTCTTCCATAATTTTAATTGAACTTTTAGTAAAGCTCCTGTGCACGATTGCACCCCGGTCATTCGAGAGTATGAGATTTCCAAGAGCGGTAAGCCGATCTTTGAGAATTCCAATATTCAAATCTGATTTTTTAATTGTTTCTATCTCCTCTTTATTTACAAACTTTGGAAGCAGAATTCCTGAATTGTTTACTACGGCCATGGTGCCTATTAAAGACGTTCCGCATATATTGGTTTTTAGGACCTCTACATCAAGCTCCCTTGAGACAGCGGACGAGAAATCCTCAGGACACGCCGATGGAAGAAAGGCAAAACCATCATTTACATTCGCAACTACTCCGATATTTGGGTTTTTGTTGTAGGAAATGAGCCGTGTCACAATCTCACTCTACTAGATTTACCAGCACGCTCCCGTCTTCGGTTTCAGATACCTTGACCTCAATTTTTGAAGGGATCTTTTTTATGCCTCTTTCCCAGATTAGCTTATTTACGGCATCGCTGATCTTTACGTCATCGCTTTTCATGTGCTTTGATACGTAACCGCGAATGTATTTTACTGCCTTTTGGGCTCTCTTCGTCCTGGGGGCCTTTTTTACTTCTCTGAGCGGGATAATTAAAACTCTCTCCATAGTTTTATACCTTAAGTTTACTTCTACGCCAGTGCCTTCGCATGGGGTGGGTTCTTACGCGTCCAAGCGTCTTTGCGACCACCCAGATGGGCACGGGCCTGTTCTGTTTTGTCGCCTTTGCGAGTCTGATTTTTTTAGATAGGCTTACCTTTGACATCTCATGACCTCCATATTACACGGGATTGTGTATGATAGGGGAATATATCTTTTAGATTTAAGTTGTGCTCCCTTTTTAACATTTCCCTGATTTCTGATTCGTAATCACTATTTTGCAGTTCTTCGGATTCGACCTTTTCGATTTCAAACAGTTTCTCTGAGAGTTTTTTTATAGTCCTGCTACCGAGGCCCCTGAGAGGTGCGATATATTCTGCACCGGACCTGTCCTCAATACTCCGGATTTCTTTTAGGTCCAGCCAGGGGACCCGATCGTCTCTTCTTGTGCCGTCAGAAATTACGTCGTGCTCTTCTGCAACTTTTTCAACCACGTATTTATGCACGGCGTTTATGCCATTTTTTGGAAAACCGTCCTTAAGTATCATATCACCTGCATCCCGGATTACGTCTGTGTGAAATCTCTTGACCTCATGTGGAAGCCCCATGGCTTCTGCAACTTCCCGGGCATGCTTCCAGGAGTCGAGCACGCCGAAATTAGCGGTAACGAGGCTCACATCATATCCTATGCATTCCAAAACATGGGCGGCAAGGGTACTGTCTCTACCCCCGCTGTAGAGGACGGTAGCTTCCATTAAATTCTCCTGATACGTATGTCCCTTTTTTTCTTAGATATCTTTAGGAGTATATCTTTTAGCTGCCGGTCGGTTATCTTCTGGGTGAGGCTGCCGCTCTGGGAAATCTGGATTAATAAATTTTCAATCTGGGCCGCAAACTCTGGCCTTGCAACCTTGATGTTGGCAAGACGGGTTTTGGCCTCAGGTGTGAGGATTCCTATGAGTATCTGCCTTTTTTGTGCATCTACTTGCATCGCACGCTCTTCTGCGATTCCTTCTTCCTGCATCCTCTGCTGTAGCTCTGCAAGCTTTTTTTTCCGGATGTTTTCAATGTCTTCGACCATAGAAGTCTCACCGCGCCTCTACTTTTCTGCTTTGGCGCTTCCATGTACTTTGTGAGAAATCCTGTCTAAGAGGGAAGTTCCTTCTTTGGTTATACTCCGCCCCTTCTTGGTCTTTTTGACAAAGCCTGCGGTTTCAAGCTGAACAAGAACGTGCTTAATTACAGCACCACTGCCTCCCCTCATCCCGTCTGGCTTGTGTCCGCGGTTCTTTTTCTTTGCGTACCTTCGTTTCAGCCGGGGTATCCCGACAGGTCCGGTTTTATAAATTTTGCACAGAATAGAGGCGCTTCTGGTATACCACCAGTCCTTCTCTTCTGGGATTTTTTCATTTCCAGCACTGGTTTTTACAAATGGAGCCCACTTTGTAGGTTTTATAGCATCCACTTTTTTTAGCTCTGCCTTCAGCCCCTTGATGAGCTTTGCAGGTGGAACATCATAAACTGTCGTCATTTGAATTCTCTAGCTCCTTGTTAGTTAACCTCGTCAAATTATTTAAATGGAATCCTCACCCTGTTGTTACATTCAAGGCAGGTAATTACAATCCGATTATTTTTCGTTCTGACTCGGGAGTTATTTCCTGGAACAAGGAATTTTCCGCATTTTTTGCATATCCTGCGCTTCCATTTTCTTGGGAACTTTGCATTGTGCCTCATAGAAAGCCTTTTTGCAAGGGCAGCATACCTGTCTGCAAGGGCCCGATCCTTTGAATGCACTCTATCAGACCTCTGCATCAGTATTTCTATTCGGCTTAACGCCAAGTCTCTCCTATTCACCCGCATTTAAATCACGTGTTACGGTGTAGACCTCAAAACTATTAAAAAGCTTCCTAAGCGGGAGTTTTTGGGATGCCACTTCCTCTGAATAGCTCCTGTTCGTGTAAATAAGATTAACTTTGCTTTCTCTCACAAAAGGGTCATAGGGCATGACAAGAACGCCGTCTATTGACGGTTCTACTGCAAGCGTCGTGTAAATCGCGGTTATCACGGAAAGTAACTTTATGTCAATATTCTCCTGATTGGAATATCTGATAATTAAAAATGAGACAGTTGAATTGTCCTCGATGCCCAAATCCGCAATTTCCATGGCCTTTTTGATTTCGCTTCCGTTGGAAACAAGGGATCTTTCAACTTGCACGCCCTTCTTTTTTACTGCATCAAAAATTAGCTCCGACTTATCCTTCGGCGCTTCTTGCCCTGCGTCAGTGCCACTATTGGGGCCTCCCTGGAAGAAAGCCCCCACAGCTGCAAGTACCATTATTGCTCCGATGATTATTACGAATTTCATCGCATTTTACCTTTCCTTTTAATTAAAAAATGCGGCCGCCGGGATTTGAACCCGAGCTATAGCGTTGGCAACGCTAAGTACTAACCAGGCTATACTACGGCCGCATTGTTCTTTTGAATTACAATCACCGCATCGGTCTCTTCTTTTCCTGCGAAAAATTCCTTTTTTATGTCAAAATTTTTAAATTGGCTCTTGAGCTCAAAGAGCCTTTCAGATTTGTTGTATTCATTGCAAAACATTGAAACTATCGCCTCGCCGCAAGAAAGCACCCGTTCTATCTCTTTGGAAATCTTTCCTGCATTTAATAAGTGGAGCGTATCGATGCAAAAAATGGTCTTAAAGCTTTTGTCTTTAAACGGGAGGCGTGAGCCGTCTGCAAGGACTTTAAACTTGCCCCCCCTGACCTTTTTTAGATTTTCAAGGTCGATATCAACCGAAAAAGAACCCTTAACGAATTTTTCAAGAAAACCAGGGCCACAGCCAATATCCAGAACGTTCTTTTCAGGAGTTATTTTTTTTAAAATGCCCTTGATTTTCTCCTCCTGGATATCCCCCATCCAAGTTTCGTAAATCCTGTTTGTGAACAATTCAATTGCCCTCAAAATTCAAATGCCCTCAGGATATCTGTTGAAGATATGATTCCCACGGGTTTTCTTTTGGAGGGCGTCTCTGTGACAACAAGCCTGTGGATTCCATTTTCAAGCATGCTCCGTGCGGCATCTTCGGCAGGCGTTTCTGGCTGGATATTTATTATAAAGGGAGTCATTATGTCTTCTGCAATGAAGTCCCTGTCGCTGCCCTCATCTTCGTTAAATATCTTGAAAACATCTATTGCGGTTATCATCCCTACAACGTCCCCCACATGGTCCACAACAACTATACCTGATATGTCACTTTTTACCATGCTTTCAATTGCCTCGGGGACAGGCCTGTCAGCACGTACGGTTATGACCTTTTTTGTCATTATGTCATTTACTAGGGCTGATTCATCAGACATTTTACGACCTAGTCTTCAGATAGTAGCATTTCATATAAAAAGATATATGTGGGGGTCAAATTCTCCCCGCGGGGATTAATTAGTTTATATACAAGTTCAACTTAAATAGCAGGCATGGTATTTGATTTATTGGCTTTTGTTGGGGGAATTGCATATGGGTATGTGAACCCGGGAAAAGAGGAAAAGGGAAAACTCTTAAAAAAAGGACTAAAGATAGGCCTCGGCCTCGGTGTAGTTTTTGGAATTCTAAACCTATTTGTCGGGGGCCTTTTGAGCTTTGGTGCCACCATCATCGGCTCTGTCATTGGGATAGGCTTTCTGACCGTGATGTTCATTTTGGGCACCATGATAGGAGACTTTCTCGAGCATAAATTTAAAAAGTGACAATTGTCGTACCACTGGAAAAAAATAGCAAAGACGATATTTTTCTTTTTACAGTTAATGTTAATCCCTACCAGATTCCGACGAGACTTCCCAGTTTATCCATGATAATGTACGTCCAGAGGTAGTAGGTCACCACTGAAATGACTACGGTAAAAAGCGTGAAGACGGCAACGCGCTTGGAATCGTTCTTTAACGCGGCGAATGAACGAATATTCTCAACTTTGTAAAAGTACCATATGAGAAACCCTATCAAGACTAATCCGGCACTTCCAAGGAAAACCCATTCATATTGTCCAAACAATGTATTGAATATGGAGGCACCGACGGCGACTGTGGTAATGCCTAGAATGACGAGCACGACAGGGATGAATGCACACAGGCCGCCTATAAAGGCCACGCATGGAATCACCCGTTTCAAATAGCATTTTTGCCGTTCATCAAGCATCTTCTTGTTTGCCATCTTTTCAATTCGATATTAGCTAGTAGTTGTTATTTATTTTTTCACCGCAACAATGGAGACGCTCTTAACACCCCACTCCATGCTTGCCCCT
>JAZFTU010000117.1:0-13349 GCA_036446855.1 Hydrothermarchaeaceae archaeon (SeqCode)
ATGGTCTGGCATGCTGTATCCTGATTTGGAGGAAGATAGTCTATGTTTAAAAAGAAAAGCTGTCTGATGTATTCTTGGCCATCTATCTTTTTTTTCCTTATATGCTTCCAGATCGTATTACCCACTTCATATAAACTCAACTCCGATGCAATTAGTTCACAACCAGTTTCTATGCTTTTCTCCATTAAACTCATTGCATTCTTCGTGTCTTTTTCATCTATGAACAATTTCGCTATCACTGATGAATCTAAAGTCAGTTTCATCTCAAATCCCTATCCTCTCTAATTTCCTCTTCAACTGTTTTTCCACCTGAAGGCAATTTATGGGCCTTCAGCCATGAGAGTGCTCTTTTTGCATGCTCCTTTTGAAGTTCGTGGGCCAAAATCATTTTTATGTATTCACCGGGCTTATAGCCCAACTCTTCGATTTCTTTTTTTACCCCCTCATCCACCCTTACCGATATCGTAGTGCTCATGTTTACACCTAAGTTTACATGTGGAGTTACATAAATATAAACTTTTCTATCTCACTTTATTAACGAACTAACAGTAAAACCCCACCAAACGCTTTTTTTCATGATTGGGTATAACCTATGCGATTTTGAGACGTGATTCTGAAAAGATTATTTGGATGGAAGAGCTTTTAGCTATGTCGTCATGAGATAGCTGTTAAGTGATCCGAACTATGTGAGGACAAGGAGCGGAGCGACACAGAGTCCAATCAATGGGCTATATTTTAAATGAGAGGTTTATTCATTACTTAGAAAATATCGTCTCTAATACATCAGTAATTTAAGAAAACATCTCTTTTGGCGGGCTTGGCCTTTGTGGGATTGCCTTGAAGGCAAGTTCCAGATGCTTCTTTGTAATTTCTTTGGCATCCTCTAAAATTGCCTTGTGGAGTGCCGCCTTTAAAAGTTTGTCTTTGAGGTCCCTTCCTGAAAATCCTTTTGTCTTTTTTTTGTAGTCTTTGAGATTTGCACTCATCTTTATAGGGAGCCTTTTTGAATAGTTTTTAAGAATCCTGAGCCGTTCTTCTCCATTAGGAAGGGCAAATTCCATCTCCTCTTCAAACCTGCTCCTAAGGGCCTTGTCGAGCATTGAAGGATTGTTTGTTGCAGCTATCGTTACGATGCCTGTGTTTTCATAAAGCCCTTCAAGCTCTGTTAAGAGAGCGTTTACAATCTCGGCAACATCGCCCCTTACCGCCTGATAGGACCTATCGAGGCCTATTGCATCAAGCTCGTCAATGAATACTACTGCTGGAGCTGATGATGATGCTGTCTTGAATAGGTCATGAATCCGCTTTGCGCCGTCGCCGACATATTCACCTATTAAATCAGTCGCCCTGACCAGGTGCAGGGAAGACTTTGTCTCGCCTGCAAGAGTCCTTGCAGTCATGGTCTTTCCGGTGCCAGGAGGTCCATAAAAAAGTATGTTTCTTGGCGCCCACTCTCCAAAAATCTTTGGGTTTTTCAGGTATCTTATTATGACCTTGCACTTCTTTTTTACCTCGTTATGGCCGACAATGTCACCAAATGTGTACCAGGGATGTTTTGGTTGCTCAAAATGCATTTCGAGGCGGACTACCGTATCCTCGGTGATAGTTACCTTGCCTGGAGGCAGGACTTTTATTATCTCGAACGCGAAATCTGGTATGATGCGCTGGTCAAAAAGGTAATCTCCGATTCCAACGGTTGTCCCTATCCATTGGTCTCTTGCATATACCTCAAAGAGTCTGTCGTCTGTCACGCTGATTGGGTAGTTTATGGCATCCCTCATCGGAAATCCTGCGGCCTTTATGCGGATGAACCTTGCAGGACGGGATTCTTTATAGATGCGCTTATTTTCTTTTACCGCCCTTCCCTTGCTTATTGTCCATTCATCGAGAAATGTCTGCATACAGGCTCCTCCAGTGGTTTTATATCGCATCTGTAGATATTTAAGCTTTATGAATGCAAAGCTTTTCTGCGGGGTGATGTATCGGGATAAATCGGTGTTTTATGAGGCCTTGGAAATGGTCAAAGAGGAGTTCGGCGATATAGAAAAATTGAGCGACCCGTATGACTTCTCTTTTACTTCCCACTACGAAAACGAGATGGGGAGAGAACTTAAAAAGAGATTTGTTGTCTTTAAATTGCCAATTGATAGGACGATGCTTGCAGAGGCAAAGCTTTTCACAAACACTGTGGAAAAAAAGTTGTCAGTTGGTGGGAATAGACGCATCAACATCGACCCCGGTTATTTTACTCAGGCAAATCTGGTGCTTGCTTCAACAAAAGAGTTTCCGCATAGAGTCTATCTTAAGTGCGGCATCTATGCCGAGGTTACGCTTTTGTTTAAAAAAGACGGATGTTTTTACCTCGACTGGACCTATCAAGATTTTAGAAGCCAAAAAACCAGAAATTTCTTTTTTGAGGTTCGTAATGAGACGTTCAAACAGTGACAGGGCTATTTTTCTTTTAACAGCGCGTTGACCTTATTTAACAGCTTCTCCTTGTTAACAGGTTTTTCCAGGTGCCCGTCAGCATGGGCATATCCTAGACTTTTTTCTTTGCTGACATCGCTTGTTCTCACAGTAATCATCAAAACAGGTATCGATTTTGTTTTTTCTTTTTCCTTAATCCTCTTGCAGACCTCCCACCCGTCAAGTCCAAACATCATAACATCCATCAGAATAAGGTCGGGTCTTACCTCTTCAAGTTTATCCAGACACTCCCGGCCGTTGTTTATTGTGACAACCTCAAAGCCCGCCCTTTTTAACATTACCTTGAGCATGATCAGTGTATCTGGCTCGTCGTCTACGACCATAATCTTTTTCAAGTTTTCGCCTCTCTTGACTTGGGTATCTCAAAGTAGAAAATGCATCCTCCCCCTGGATTGTCCATAACTCCGGTCTTTCCGTTGTGGAGTTCTGCCACTCTCTGTACTATTGTAAGTCCTATGCCAGAGCCCTTTACCCCTTCTTTAAACCTCCTTGTAAACCGGTTAAATATCGTCTCCTTATATTCGTCTGGCACCCCGATGCCATTATCGGCCACAGTTATCCTCCAGTCTTCACCCATATCTTCAATATTTACCGTAACTGTAGTATTTTCTGGACTATACTTCACCGCATTTGACAGTAGATTTACAAACACCTCTTCGACCAGGGGGAAAGTTATGGCAGGATATTCGCCATTCTGGAGATGCTCTAACGATATGTGTCTCCCATCGAAAAGCGGTTTTAGTGATTCTGCGGCGTCCATTATTATCGCATTTAAATCCAGTTCCACCCACTCAATATCCTCTACGCTGTCAAGCGTTGCATACGAGGAGGCGGCAACAATCATTTCTTCAAGCTTCCTTGCATTGCTCCATATCATATTTATATCCATTGAGTCTTTGAATTTTTCCTCGTCTGCAACCAGCTCAGCAAGATTTCGTATGATGCCCACAGGGTTTAAAAGGTCATGGCGCATTATGTCAGTAAATAGGTCTTTTAACTTGTTAGAGTGCTCAAGTTTCTTTGCATATTCTTCTAGTCTTTTTTGCGCCTCTACTTTCTCTGTAACGTCTTTTATGACGGCTGATACTCCCATAATATTTTCTTGACCGTCCTTTATAACGCTGGCCGTTATTGTTACCGGTATTAACTTGCCTTTTTTATCCCTCTGATACGTATCAAAATTCCTTATATTACCCTGCTTAAGTACCTTCTTCCACAAAATCTCGACGTTTGTGTTTTCAGCAAATATCTCGTCAAATTTCCTACCGATAATTTCACTTTTTGTGTATCCAAAGATGTCCTCTGCACCTTTATTCCATGACTCTATGCCCCTAAATAAACCAAGTCCAACGATGGCATCTGCAGACGTGTCTGTTAATTCTGCAAGTTTTTTGAATCTTAAAGACAATTTTGCCTTTTCTGTGACATCCTCGATAATTCCTGTGAGCCCCAGAACTTTTCCATCCCGTCCTAGTTTGGGGAGGGTCTTGACGCGGATATACATCTCTTCTCCATCACGGGAGGTGTAAATATTATCTGCCTCTACCGTCTTTCCAGTTAGAAGTGTGCTCTGAAAAACCTCATATAATTCTGAATTAACTACAAAATCAAGGTTGAGAATATTGGTTTTTTTTGTTATGCCTCCAGAGACTCCAAGAAGGTCTGCTGCAACAGAATTCATGCCGGTTACAGTTCCATCACCGTCAAGGACGAGGATGCCCACGAAGGCCTCTTTGAGAATCTCCTCAAAATCCATCAAAGCCCCTCTACCTTTATTTTATAAAAGCTCTTTTATCTTTTCACTTGCCCTTCCCATCTCTACAAGGACAAGACCCAGTCCTACTGTCGGATTGGTCATGACCACGATGAGGGCTTTTGGTCCTGCGCCCATTGTAATTATTTTCGTTTCCTTTGATTCTGCTATTACGCGTTCTACTATCCCTTTTTTTAACTCGCTTACAGCCGTCTCGGCAGCACCCAGCATCGTGGCGCTCATGGCCGCGAATGTTTCAGCCTGAACGCCTTGCGGTATGTCCGAGGCCATCAATAGTCCATCACGTGAGATGACAGCACAGGCCTCTATGTCTCCCACCCTCTTTAGCGAAAGGAGGGTCTTTTCTAGTTCTTCTTTTGTAGTCATTTTAATCAGTTTCTCCAATTATGTTTACAAGGACTTCAAACGCCTCGATAAGCCCTTCTTTTTTTGTTGCCACCGCCGGGATGACTTCGACGTTTTTTCCAATATTCAT
This sequence comes from Hydrothermarchaeaceae archaeon (SeqCode), assembly GCA_036446855.1. Classification (GTDB taxonomy): domain Archaea; phylum Hydrothermarchaeota; class Hydrothermarchaeia; order Hydrothermarchaeales; family Hydrothermarchaeaceae; genus JAHJSX01. The sequence continues at coordinate 4,737 of JAZFTU010000117.1, forward strand.
CCTTTTCTTTATTTCATCGACAGAAAGTGCTCCAGGCAAATCCTGCTTATTTGCAATTACGACAAATGGCAAACCAAACCCCTTGGTAAGTTCTATCATTTCCTTTGCCCTCACAAAATTCTCGGGTTTGGTTGAGTCAACCACGAGGAAAATGCCCATGGCCTCTCCTCCGAGAGTTTTTAATATCGGGTCAAACCGCTCCTGCCCCGGAGTTCCAAAGATGTCTACTGAAAAACCCTCGTAATCCAGGTGTCCGTGGTCAAGGGCAACTGTAGTACCCAGTCTATCAACAGACACCGCCCTATTTGACAGATTGTTTACAAATGTCGACTTTCCAGCATTATAGGGCCCAGTGACAAGGAGTTTTGGAATAAATGCCCTTACCCCGCCAGGCTTTAAAGTCCTGAAGAGGATGAATTTTGTTGATATGTCCATCCAATCGGCCTTGAGAACTCCATAATACTGTCCATAAATAAACCTTTCTGCGATTCCCTTGACCACGACAACTGTATTAAAAAGCTTCGATTTTATTTTGGTAAGGGTTTCCTCAGAATATGGCCATGCAACGAAATTATATGCCCCAATGCAATCGTTGATAACCAAGTTTCTGTTCCACTTTTCCACATACTCCAGGGTTTTTTCTTCTCCACAAATATCCATGATTGTAGAGAGGGACCCAAAGGCGAAAAAAATCTTTTGATTGTCACCCATCAGTTTTTCCAATGTTTTATCGAGACCCTCTATATCAGAAGGGTCTTCAAGGACAAATTTTTCTTTTGATTCCATGCCAATCAGCCTCGAGTACCCGTCAACTATAATTAGGTTATCCTTGAATTCCTCAAGGTCCCATCCAAAGTCAGAAAACTCCTCTCTTAGGAATTTTGGGTCCACTGAAGAGGTGATAAAGACCGCCTTTCTTCCTTTTTGGAGATTGTGGTAAAGGCTTTGCATAATAAATGCCTTACCATCAACTCCTGGAGTGACGTAGTATAGCAGGGTTTTACCTTCCGGTATCCCACCATCCAAGGAATCATCCAGCCGGGGAATGCCTGTCTCTAACATTTTTAATCCTCCTTTATAGTTATTTTTCCATTCTCGATGTCATATGCCCGCCATTTGGGGTCCCTTTTGCCATCCACTACCCTTATCATTCTTTTGTCTCCATCTTCCTGAAGTTCTATTGACATTTGAACTAGCTGCTTTAACGTAGCTATGGTTTCTCCAGAGTGCATGCCCTCCTCTGCTGAATAGATACTTATTGCTTCTGCTGCACGGGTACTCGAGGTAAAAACATGCAAAAATCTATAAACTGTTTGAAGATTTGAATACATAAGCAAATTTGAAAGGGACTCGACAACGACCTGTATCTTCTCAATCCTTTTTTCCTTGATTAACTCCCTCAGGAACTTGTTTAATCCAATTGAAATTGCGGGCATGTCGATTGCGCTTGCGGCATAAGTTACGTTTTTGTAGGAATTTTCTGGTTCTATCGGCAGGGTTCTTGAGACGCAGTCAATAATTCCAAAAGAGTCTTTGTAAGGTGTTAGGTCCATTCCCGCTTCCTCAAAACTCTGATAAAGCTTGCCTGCGGTGTCTTTTGTTGTGATATAAATGCCTCCCCCGCCATTTTTTAACCCTGAATAAAAAAAGTCCTTTACTATTAGGGATTTTCCAGTCATTGGCGGCCCGATAAGGAGAATATTGTCTCCGGGAGAAACATTGCCCACCTCTTCGTCCAGTTTTGAATTTCCAAACATCTGCCAGCCCTTCCTTAACTGGAATACTGCTTTAGCTAAAATATAAAGGTTTCCAATTAATATGAAAGGACAAAAAAAGCTGAAATGTGAGCGAAAATTATAATGATAACATTCTATTAATTAGGACGAAATGAGATTATACAACACTCTTACCCGGAAAAAAGAGTTTTTTGTTCCGATTAAAAAGGGGCAGGTTTTAATGTATACCTGCGGCCCTACTGTTCACGACTACGCCCACATAGGAAATTTCAGAACTTTTGTGGTGCAGGATGTCCTCAGAAGATGGCTCCGGCATAAAGGATATAGGGTAAAGCAGGTGATGAACATAACAGACGTTGATGAGAAGACTATCGAGAGGGCACGCCGGAAGAAGATGGAATTAAACAAGATGGCCCATGAGTACTCAAGGGCATTTTTTGAGGACCTAAAAGCTCTGAATATAGAGAGTGCTGACGTATATCCATGTGCCGGTAACCACGTTGATGACATGGCAAAAGTTGCAGAAAGGCTCCTAAAAAACGGCAGCGCGTTCAAATCTAAAGACGGCACCGTCTACTTCGATATAAACCGCTCTAAAGAGTACGGCCGCCTCTCAAAAAAGATGCCAAAAAAGAAGGTCATTGCAAAGACAAAAAGAGAAGATTATACAGAGCCAAAACATTTTGCCCTGTGGAAACCTCAAGACAGAGGAGATGAAATGATATACTGGGATACTGTGCTTGGGAAAGGGCAGCCCGGATGGCACGTCGAATGCTGCACAATGGCGATGAAGTATCTTGGGAACTCAATAGACATCCACTCTGGTGGCTCTGACTTGATATTCCCACATCACGAAAACAGCCGGGCCATAAGCGAGGCCTTGACAGGGCGGGAATTTTCAAAATTCTGGATTCACTGCGAGCACCTCATAGTAGAAGGTGAGAAAATGTCAAAGACCTTGCGCAACTACTTCACATTAAAAGACATCATACAGCAGGGATACTCACCTTCTGCTGTAAGGCTCGTTCTCCTTTTCACCCATTACAGAAAAAAACTAGACTTTACCTTCAAAAAGCTGGACAGAGCAGAAAGGGACATTTTTCACCTTCGTTCCTTTGTCCGCAGGCTAAAGCGTGCAAAATCCACAGATAGTATTGGAACGCTTGATAAAGACCTTCTAAAGGTAAAACGCACCTTTGATGAGGGAATGGACGATGACCTCGATTTGGAGTCTGGCTTAAAGGCCCTATTTGGATTTACTCACAAATACCTAAGTAAAGAAATAAATGAGGAAGACTCAAAAAAGGTTTATGAAACCTTAATTGAAATCGACGAAGTTTTGGGACTTTTGGAGGAATCTCAATGATAATAGAAGTTAAAAATCTTACGAAGGTTTACGATGGAAAAATAAAGGCCGTTGACAATGTTAGCTTCTCGATCAAGGAGGGCGAGGTCTTCGGTCTTTTAGGCCCTAATGGCGCAGGTAAGACCACCCTACTGCACATGCTTGCAACTATTGTGCGGCCTACGAAGGGAACTGCCACTGTAAACAGCTTTGACATATTAAAAAAGCCCAATTTGGTCAGGGGGTCCATAGGAGTCGTCTTTCAGGATCCAAGCTCTGACGATATGCTTACTGGATATGAAAACCTCCTGCTTCATGCAATGATGTTCGGCGTGCCCAGAAGGGAGTGGCATGAGCGAGTAGAAAGGTCTTTAGAGCTTGTAGAACTTACTCATAGGGGGGGCGACCGCGTCAAGACGTATTCGGGAGGAATGCGCCGGAGGCTTGAACTATCAAGAGGGCTCCTTCACGAACCTCGGGTCCTATTTCTCGATGAACCGACTCTCGGCCTGGACCCCCAGTCAAGAGAGCGCATCTGGGAGTACATCAAAGGGCTCGTAGAAGAGAAGGGTATAACTGTCATAATAACAACACACTACATGGAGGAGGCCGACCACCTCTGTGACAGGGTCGCAATCATCGACTCTGGCAAGATAGCAGTAATGGAAAGACCCTCCGTACTGAAGCATGAAATAGGGGAGAGGATAATCCTAAGGGGCGTAAAAGATGCCTTACCCGACCTCGATTCAATTCCATTCATCAGAGAGTATGAGAAGGTAAATGATAGGGTGGAAATCTGCGTTGATGACGCAAGCCTCAGGCTGAAGTATATCCTTGAGTCCTTTCCATCTTTCGAAAAGGTAGAGATACGTCTTCCAACCCTAAACGATGCCTTCCTCAAATACACGGGGAGAGAGATAAGGGAGGGCGAGGCAGCCGAGGGCGGATACATGGAGCGCATAATGGCACATAGGAAGAGGAGATGAGAGAGCTAAATGGCCTTGCCGCACTGTGGCTTAGGGAATTCAAAGTCTTTACAAGAGAGCGTTCCAGAGTTGTCTCTTCCGTTTTTACGCCCATTCTATGGTTGATAGTCTTCGGTGGAGGCCTGGGCTCAAGTGTTGTAATCGAAAAGATGAACTATCAGACTTTCATTTACCCGGGGATAGTCATCATGAGCATCCTTTTTACCTCTGTCTTCTTTGGGATCTACATCGTATGGGACAGAAAAATAGACTTCTTAAAAGAGGTCCTAGTCTCTCCACTCCATCGTTCAACGATATTCATGGGAAAGGTCATGGGTGGCATGACCGACTCAATTATTCAGGGAACTTTTGTTCTGGTTTTGGGCCCTCTCTTCGGGATTGGGTACACACCGTTAATACTCATTAAGGCTTATATCATTGTCATTGTCATGGCAGCGGGACTTGTGAGCCTTGGCCTTGTCATCGGCTCCCAAATGGAGTCCCCGGAAGGCTTTGGAATGGTGGTGAGCTTTGTTGTTTATCCCATGTTTTTTTTAAGCGGTGCACTTTTCCCAATAAGCGACCTTCCACCCTGGCTCTCGTACTTCGTCCTTTTAGACCCGCTTACGTACGGTGTCGATGCACTGAGAGGCACGTTGCTTGGGACTTCACGGTTTCCATACCTTGTGGACCTCTTTGTGATATCGGCCTTTGCCGCCCTCATGATAGCCTTAGGAACTTTGGCCTTTAAAAGGATGAAGACTTAAAATCTATCACTTGCTCTTCTCTCCTGCACCAACGACCTTCAAAAATCTATCGCGCACTGCATCGTCTACAAGTTTCAACAGTGACTCTTTATCCCTGACACTCCCAAAAAGTCCCAATGATATCTTTGCCGCAGCGGCAGTCGAGTGACCGCCTGCCTGCCCGATATCGCCAAATGCCTCATTCATCACCTCTCCAAGGTTGACCCTTATGTCTTTGTTCCTTGATGACATGTGCACAATGTCCTTTGCGATCCCGTAAACTAGAACCGTGGACACCCCTTCAAGTCTTAAAATATAATCTGCGGCCTGGGGGAGGATATCTCGGTCCCTGATAAAACCGACATTTGAAACGAGGTGACTTCCGACAATCCGCCTGTTTTTTATTGCAGCACCCAGTGCATCCAGGGTTTCAGATGACATAAGGGGCGTCTGAATCTTGGATAGGAGGTCATGATTAGCCCTTGGATACAATACTGAAACGGCACTTAAATCAGCAGGTGTAGCTCCCCTGGTAAAGTCCTGAGTGTCTGTCTTTATGCCATATAAGAGAAGCGTTGAAAGCTCTTCACTCAATTCAAAGTCCATGTGGATGAGGTACTGGGTAAGTATCGTGGAGGTTGCCCCAACCTCAGGACGGACATCCACAAAACGCCCCTTTAACTTATCTTTGTCTGCCGGATGGTGGTCAATGATAATGTCAGGTATTATTTCACTGTTTAATGGATTGTTCACTCCGGGTACCGAGGCCTCGATTAGGGCTATTTTTGAGTAGTCCCGGAGGTCAGAGACCTTAGAGATATGTATGAGCTTGATGTCCATAAGATTTACCAGTGCCCGGTTTTCCTCGTGCCCTATCTCCCCGCCGTAAAGTATTTCTGCGCTTTTTCCCTCTTTTTCGATTATTCTCTTCAATGCCACGGCACTTGCGATGGCGTCCGGGTCAGGGTTGTTCTGGGTAACTATCGCAATGCCCTTGTCTGCCTCAGAAATTATTCCTTTTAGTTTCTCGAGTTTCTTTTTTGGCTCTATCTCATCAATGTTTGAAACAGAATATTTTGCGATGACGTCTGACGGGTAGATTACGACATCTGCACCCTCTTTTTTGAACTCTGCTTCGGTGCTGTATATATCTGCCCTGACTATGAGTGTCACATCTGAATTAATCGCCCTTACCGCCCTTGCTGTCTTTTTATTCAGGGCAACGTCAGTTGTCAGGACCAAAACTGCATCTGCCTTCTTTAACTCTGCCTTCTTTAGGACCTGACTTGAGGTCATATCCCCCCTGACTATATTTTTAAATCCAGCGTCCCTTAAAATTTTTATCCTCTTTGGGTTTTTTTCAACTATTGCAACGTCCCTTTTAAGGTTAGAAAGCTCCTTTGCGGCGATATATCCTGCCGTCCCGCATCCCAAAATCAAGTACATAGAAAATGGTAATATTAATAAAGTAATATTAATAAATTTGGGTAGAGGTGATTCTATAATGAATAAAGATGTCTGTCCGAAAGAAATCGATTTTTATGTCCTAAGAACCGTAAGGAATGATGCCTCGCGGGATAGGGAAGAGATAATAAGGACTGTAAAAGACGAATTAGATGCAGAATATATAGAGGTAGATAAGTCAATAGAACGGGTAGAGTTGAATATTAGCAGGTTTTCGGCTGTCGTCGACCCTCTTGTAAACGGGCTTATTCCCTTCTATGCATTCATAAACGTCAGGGAAAATTTCAAAGCCGTAACTGATGCCATTAAGAAAAATATTAAAAATGTATCTATGCAGGATAGGATAGTCGGTATATACGACCTTATTGGAAAGCCAGACTTTTTGATTGTGGGCCTAACTAGTGGCGCCAAGGGAAAAAAGGCCGAACAGTTTATACATGAAATGCTTGTAGAGATGGGCGGTGAAAAAATCCATAATTATCTGACAATACAGGTCGAAATCCCCCGGGCCATAAAGAAATTTTGGCACTCTAGATTCGAACTTTCAGACATCGACGAGCGCCTGCAGAAAATCAAAGAGATAGAGTACGACCCCCGGGTGCTTAAGGAACTTCAGAAAGAGTGCAGATACACGGTGAGATCTGCCGAGATTCAAATGCTTGAAGATAGCGGTATTGTCAAGGGTTATTCTGTTGTTATGGACGAAAACAAATATCAGAGAGATGGCTGGAATTTTATAAAGGCCTTCATTCAGGTGGATGCACTATACAACAAAACGGACGACCTATGCAACCTGCTTGAAAATGAATACAGTAAAGACATCAGGGGAATTACGGTGATTCCCTATAACAGGTACGGCATTTTAATCGAATGTGAATGTGCAAACATCGCAAGGCTCAGGGACATAATGAGCTTGATAAGGAACTGTGAGTATGTAAGGACCACCAGAACCGCAATAACAAGAGATGTTATCAGGGAAGAGTTGTGGGTGGTATAGTATTGTACAAAAAGATTGAGGGTTTAATAGAGAAGCAGAGGAACTGGCGGGAAAACTGTCTTAACATGATAGCAAGCGAGAATATCACTTCAAATGCAGTAAGGGATGCTGTGGCCTCAGACTTTGGACACAGGTATGCTGAAGGGCTCCTAGGAGGTAGAGATGAGGAGGGCCTTCAGATATTTGAGAGATTTTATCAGGGCACAAAATACTTTGACGAAATAGAGTCTATCGCAATGAAACTTACAGAGGAACTTTTTTTTGCAGACCATGCAAATCTCGTTCCGGTTTCCGGAGCCATTGCAAACCTCGTGGCATACTATGCACTAACAAAACACGGCGACACGGTGTCCGGGCTTTCTATTATTTGCGGGGGACATATTAGCCACACCCACATAAGCGCAGCAGGAGTTATGGGCCTATCAGATTTTCCATATCCGTTTGATAATAAAGAGATGAATATAGACGTCGAATTGGCAAAAAAGGCGGTTCTTGAAAAAAGGCCGAAACTCTTGATATTTGGCGGGAGCCTGTTTCTGTTTCCGCACCCGGTTAAGGAGATGCGGGAAGTTGCAGATGAAATCGACGCTTACGTCATGTACGATGGAGCGCACGTATCCGGGCTGATTTCTGGCGGGAAATTCCAAAGCCCCCTAAAGGAAGGCGCAGACGTGTTAACGTCCAGTACACACAAGACATTCCCAGGGCCGCAGGGAGGGATGGTGATGTGCAAAAGCTACTTAAAAGAGAAGATTGACAATGCAGCATTTCCCGGTCTTATGAGCAACCACCACCTGCACCACGTAGCAGGGTATGCAATAGCGGCGGCAGAAATGAAAAAATTTGGTAGGGCTTATGCAGGCCAGATGGTAAAAAACTCAAAAGCACTCGCACAGTCCCTCTATGAGAGGGGATTTAACGTGCTCTGTGAACACAAGGGATTTACAGAGAGCCATCAGGTAGTAATCGACGTTTCAAATATTGGAAGTTCAAGTGATATTGCCGCATCTCTTGAAAGGGCCAACATAATAGTCAACAAAAATCTTCTCCCCTGGGACTCTCTTGAGCGCACCAAAGACCCCTCCGGACTAAGAATTGGAGTCCAGGAAATGACCAGATACGGATTAAAAGAGGGAGAAATGGACGAAGTAGCAGAACTTATTAAAAAAACAGCCATAGATAAATCCAGTACCGAAAAAATTAAAAAGGAAGTAATAGAACTAAAGAAAAACTTTAAGGATATCAAATTTAGTTTTTAAGGAGGTTATCTCTATAGCACCGGACCAAGAAGCTGAAATGAATAAGCTGATAAAAGAAAGAGGCAGTTTAATTTCAGATGTCAAGGAGATTAAGGCAGGGA
>JAZFTU010000118.1:0-5886 GCA_036446855.1 Hydrothermarchaeaceae archaeon (SeqCode)
CAAAAGTCAATAAATATCTAACTGAACTTATACCACCCCGTTCAAAATGTATATCTCTCCGATTAAAAATATACATGGAGTCGGCTCCAACCTCTGATATATTTATGCTTTTATTTATATATAAACCTTTCAATAAGTTAAATATAGAATTATAGTACTATATCTATGCCCCCACCTTTTAACGCCTGCTAAGCTTTAGCGAGTTCAGAATTATTAATAATTAAGATAATTTCTCTGGATTGATTCTGATTATCTGGTCGTCGCCAGAGGTAGGAATGCCCCGGCCATCACGATTATTTGTAAGGATGTACAGAAAATTATCGGGGCTAGCGACAACGTCGCGTATCCGCCCAAACTTTCCATTTAAGTGCGGCTGAAGCGTAACTCGCTCATCTTCTAGCACCAGTTCATATAGACTTTGGCCCCGTAGCCCTGCAAAAAATAGGGAGCCGTTAAGATATGCTGCACCTGACGGGGCCCAGGTATCTGAACCGCTGTGAATCACCGGATTATTTAGGCCCTCTGCCCGTTCATTGCCCCGTACAATAGGCCAGCCGTAATTTTTTCCCATCTCAATTAGGTTCACCTCATCAGCAGCACTGGAGCCGTGTTCTGTTTCCCAAAGCGCCCCCAGGTCAGTCCAGGCGAGGCCCTGCGGGTTTCTGTGGCCAATGGAATATACAGGAGAGCCAGGAAAGGGGTTATCTTTAGGGATTGTGCCATCGGCCCTTAACCTGAGTATTTTTCCTGAAAGGGAATTTTTATCCTGGGCGCCGTCAGGGCTCAGTGCATCGCCTGTGGTGATGTAGAGGTGCCCATCAGGGCCAAACTTTATCCGCCCGCCGTTGTGGAAACGTGCCCCGGGGATGCCTTCGATTATTACCTTTTCATCCAGGAGATTTTTATCCTGCATTCTATATCTTACAACCCTGTTTTTCAGATTTTTACCGTCCCCGTAAGTGTAATATACATAAATGAACTGATTTTGGGAAAAATCAGGATGCACTGAAATCCCTAAAAGTCCGCCCTCTCCGACATGGCTCACCTCGGAAATGGTTTTCAGTGGCTCGGAAAGTAGGCCCTCATCTGCATCTATAAGCCTCACCCGCCCCGCTCTTTCGGTAAAGACAATGCCCCCATCTGGCAGAAAATCAAGGGCCCAGGGGATTTCCAATCCTTTTGCAACAGATGCAGCCAGGGGAATGTCCTCCAAAACCGCATTACCTGGCGCAGGTTCAACCGCAGGAGGGAGGTCGCCTTCCCTGTTTCCCAAAAGCCCCCACCACAAAAAGAACGCTGTGATTATAATAAAAATTAAAACTATTGAGTGTTTTTTCATGTTTTCTACTTCTTGTCTCCTCCAAGTAAGCTTGGCCCCATTTGTGCTCCTCCCTTTGCTTTTCCAAGATAGAGGGCGCTGTTGATAAGGCCGATGTGGCTGAACGCCTGGGGAAAGTTGCCCAGCTGGGCGCCAGTTTCCGGGTCGATTTCCTCTGAAAATAGCCCGAGGGGACTCGCATGTTTTAATACACTCTTAAAAATCTTCTCGGCCTCTAAAATACGCCCCGAAAGGGTTAAGGCATTTACTAGCCAGAAGGTGCAGAGGGTAAAGGCTCCTTCTTTTCCCGGGAGCCCGTCTTCTCCTTTGTACCGGAATACCAGGCCCTCTTCTGATGTTAGTCCTTCAATTGTTGCGTCTATTGTCGCCTGAACTCTTGGGTCGTCAAAGCCAAGCAGGCCCTCCATTGGAATCAAAAGGCTCGTTGCATCTAAAATTTCAGAATCAAAAGACTGGACAAAACTATTCAACTTCTTGCTAAAACCCTTTTTTAGTAGAGTATTTTTAATTTTGTCTCTGGAATCTTTCCATCTTTTAAGAGGCACGTCAAATTTACCTGATTTTGCAATTTTAATCCCCCGGTCTACTGCCACCCAGCACATGAGCTTGGAGTAGACATAGTGTTTTGGCCCGGATCTAGCCTCCCATATGCCAGAATCTTTAGTGTCCCATACGTTGCAAACGTAATCCACTATCTTTACGATGTAATCCCAATCGTCCTCTGTTATATCCTCCCCATACTGGGTGAGTCCATAAAATGCATTGAGCAGCTCTCCGTAAATGTCCAGCTGTTTTTGCTTTGCTGCACCATTTCCAATTCGAACGGGACGTGAATTTCGGTAACCCGAAAGATGGCCAAGCTCCTTTTCCTCCAGGTCCTGCTCCCCATGAAGGCCATACATAATCTGGATTTCATGCGGCTCATGAGCCCCCTTGCAGATGTCCATGAACCATTTCAGGTATTTTTTTGCCTCATCTATGTGGCCCAAATTGTAAAGCGCCTGGACGGTAAATGCCGAGTCGCGAACCCAGTTGAATCTGTAATCCCAGTTGCGGGTGCCCCCGATTTCTTCGGGAAGCGAGGTTGTAGGCGCGGCGCAAATGGCACCAGTCTCGTGATGCGTCAGGAGTTTTAGGACAAGTCCCGAGCGGACAATCAAGTCGTGCAAAGGACCCCCAAATATGCATTTTGAACTCTGACAGTTGTGTACCCAGTCTGTCCAGTACCCGATGGTATTTTTCAGAGCTTCCTCACATACTTTTGGGTCGATTGCTATATCTATGCCGTATTGGAGCACCATCCATACGTCCTCCCCCTCTTTAGCCGTAAATGAGCCGAATGCACTTTCTCTTGAGGTCTTGAGTTTGAAAGGGCTTGTAATGCAGGCCTTATCATTTTCTCCTCTGGCCAAAATCCCCCACTCAGTAGCCTCTAATGTTGTTTTCGACCGGGCATAATCAAAACGGGGGCTAAAATCGACCTCCATTTTTACCTGGCCTTCTGCTCCAGCTATTTTCCGGTATATTGCCTGCAGTTCGTGGATTCCTGCTTCGTGTCCCCTTCTCATCGGCATAAAATCGGTCAGAGTAACTCTGCCAGAAGACGTGCGAAACTCGGTCTCGAGGATATTTGTGTTTTTAATGTAATTTTGCCGGGAGTTGAATGACCCTTTGGGCTGTACGACAAAGTGCCCCCCCTTATTTATATCCAAAATACCTGCAAAGATGCTGGGAGACTCAATATGGGGGAAGCAGCACCAGTCGATGGAACCGTCTTTTCCCACAAGCGCACAGGTATCAAGGCTCCCGATAATCCCATAGTCCTCTAATTTTTTAAATTCCCTCATTTATGGTGTGGAGTTTTTATTCTCCTGTATAATAACTCTATCGTGTGTCCCTGCAGATATAATAAAAAGTGATGTAAAAGGATAGAGTGCTGCACATGCAAATCGAGAGTATGCAATTAAATTGACAAGGGGGAGATGCACCGTGTTCAACCGGAATTATGACATAAAAAATACCTTATAAAATTTATGATTTTGAAGAGTTTTGCGTAAACTTCAAGACTGCAATTATTAAATTGCGGAAATCTTCAGTCCCATAGCGACAAACGCGAGTACCAGTCCCTGGGCAGACTTTCTAAAAAAGTTCCTCTTTGCGGACTCGTCTATCGACATTCCGTAATCATATATCTCCAGATAGTGGAGGGCAAGATACATCCCGCCCACGGCCCCGTACAAGAATGCCAGTATCTCCACAAAGCCTATGGCCATGTTCATCGTGCTTTCAACGAGCTGAAAGCTCGCAGTACCTCCACCTATAAAGAGGGTTCCACCAGAATGTATGTAAGATTTTATTAGACCGCCCGCATAAATGCCAATTGCAAAAAGGGCGATTAGCGGGCCTGCTCCAAACCATGCGATTCCGAACATTACGCCGCCCAAAGGCCATACGATTTCGTAAATTGCATGCCCCGGATAAAAGCCTACGTCAAAGCCGACATTTAAAAAAAGACCTGCTATTACGCCAATAAACAATATGATTACATAGAGCCGGATTATCAACCTTGAATGCTTCGTAATATCGCTTATTCCCATTTTTCATCCTTTTCTAAAAATTTCTTTATCGCCTTTCTAATCTCCTTTAGTTCGAAGGCCGTCTCCTTTTTAGGGGATTTTTCTGCCCCCCCTGTGTCCTTTGTGGAAGACTTACCTTCATGCCCAGCTTTTCAATAAACTCTGCCTCGCCTTTTAGTATCTCTTCGATTTCGGAGGAGTCGATTTTGAATATATCGGTATACTTAAGCTTGAGTTCCTCTTCTGTGGGCTGAAACCTCTCTGGCATCATCCGGTTCAGATGTCTTGTGCTGAATTTTGAGACTCCCACGAGTCCAAAAAAAACAAGAGGGACGGCCCATTTTTCAATTAGAAGACTGCTAAAAGAAACTAAAAAGACAAGTGCACCAGCGCCAAAACTTAGTAAAAATCTCCTTTTTTTATCCCAAAACTCATATCTTCCGACTTCCGAGAGTATCGCTTGCCCGGCTGTAAAAGAGCCTCCGAGCATGAGGTATAGCATTTCCGCAAGCATTGGAGAAATGTTTATATTAACAGATATAAATATTCCGAACCGGTAAACAGTTATGATGTTTTCTTTGTTATCGAATCGTGGCGGGGTGGGAAAGACGACCATTGCTGCAAACCTTTCGATTGCATTATCAAAACTCGGAGAAAAAACCCTGGTAGTTGAGGGGGACCTCGGTGCCGCAAGTCTATACCTTGTTTTTGGTGTAGACCCGGGAGTCAATAACTTTTTGGATATACTCGAAGGCAGAAGTCAAATTGCAGATGTGGCAATTGATGGAAGATGTCCTAATTTAACCATCCTCCCAAACAAAGTGCCAATTAAGACTTATTACGACGTGGAGGCCGTAAAATTTGTTGACATTGTTAGACCCTTTGCAAGTGAATTTTCCACTGTTATCGTGGATGGGCCTGCCGGCCTGGGAAAGTCGGCCCTGATATCCATGAAACTTGCTGATGAGATAATAATTGTGACCAGCCCCAACCCGCCCGCGGTAACTTCTGCATTAAAACTCAAAAAGGTAATAGATGCATTGAAGAGGAAGACCAGGGGCATTATCATAAGCAAGGCCCCCCAAAATATAGGGCATGGGTTCCTAAAGCAGATTGAGGCATATTTTGAACTGCCAATACTGGGCATAATACCTGATGACTCCAAAGCCGAAATATGCTACAGGAGGAAAACCCCGATAATTGAGGCATATCCCCAAAACCCCGTATCAAAAGAAATAAAAAGGATGGCTCAGAATCTCATAAGTGAAAACAGGGGTGATAAAATTGGAACTTGATAAATCGGATTTGCCTAAAGGAGTACTGGATGAGAAAGACCTTGAGGGGGTTTTAGGAGAGGAGACAGGGCTTAAGAAAGCTGTAGAGAGAGAAATAGAGGGATATTCTACTATAAAAACAGGTGGTGATTACGGTTTGGTGCTCAGAAAAACTGAAAGTATTGAAAATGATTTATCATTTTTCAAATCTGAAACTGCTTTTTTAAGAGAAAAGATGGCTGAACAATCTGACATGCTCTTAGAACTTACAAAGCTCGTAAAAGAGCTGACAAAATAGAGAAAAGCTCTATGGCAAAAAGGAGGGACTTTGAAGGTCTCGGGCAGCTTAGAGCCAAGCTTCGTTCTGCAAAAGATACGTCCCTTGTAAGTTTATCTTCAAAGGGGATGGCAGCAGTTAAAAACGTCCTTGCCCACTCAAAGAGCGATAAACAAACTGTTGCATATCACACTGCAATTCAAAGATATGAAAGTCTAAAGACATCCCTACAAAACCTCAATGAAAGCATAGAATTTTTAGGGAGAGCGCAAGGCGATTTAAAACGGGAGTGGGAAACATTTGTGGCCATAGATGCTGGCAGGGTGCGAGAGGCACTTTTTGACCTGCTCTCCTGCTGTGAGTCCCTCGATAAAGAAAGCGTTTTTACCCGTGCGGAATCAGAGTCGAAAAATCTCGACA
>JAZFTU010000119.1:0-6281 GCA_036446855.1 Hydrothermarchaeaceae archaeon (SeqCode)
GCCCCATCTTTGGGAGGATGGACATAAAAAATGCGGATGCCTACCTCCTCGACGGCACGCACCTGAAGATTAAGGATATTTTACCTGACGTAAATACGAAAGGTTCAAAGGAGGACAACCCATTTTCCTATACAAAAAAAAATTCGTTAACCTGACCCCGATTCTATCGATTTAAATAGTTGCAATCAGGTTTAAATGTTTTTTGTCCCTTTTGCCCCTTAATTACTCTTGGGACAACTTTCAAACTGGCGGTTCGCCTTCAGCTTCTTCGGCAGGGGTAACTTCCGGCTCCCTTTCTCCTACCTGTGGTTCGTCTGGCGGTGCGGCATCATCCGAAGACTCATCGGGGCCCTCGTCACCTTTCTTATTTTGAGAGAAGTAGTATGCTGCGCCTGCGACTATCGCGATTGCAAGAACTGAGATTATTACCCTTCCAATGGGCGACTGGGACTCCTCTGCAGGCGGCAGGGTGGTTACAGCAGGTGTTAAAGATTCGTCCGTGAGATCCGTGGTTGCCGGGAAAGTCGTGGTGGTTGTAGTGGTTGTGGTGGTCACGGCTAGGGGCTGCCCAGAAATTCCAAATACGCTAAGTCCAGGGGACGTCGCATTGTAATAGACGTAGTCTTTGTCCTCGCTGTCCTTTTTCGTGGTAAGCTTAGTCCACTTGCCGAGAGAGTACCTGTTGAGCACGACTGAGGATTTGTCGATGCCATTTCCAAGTATCCATCCTACGGGGACCTTAAAGGAGATTGTCACGCTGTCTATGTCCGTGTCCTTGATGTTGGATTCATCAATCTGTATGTACGACTGGGTCTTTCCAGAGATATCCAGAGAAATATCGGCGGGCTTCTCTGATAGCTTGTAGACGGTGAGTTCTACGTTTGTGACCCTGCTCAGGACCTTTATCGCTAACTCTGAAAACGGCACGTTGGCAGTATCTGGTATCGAGACCTTGCCCGTGCTGCCCTTTGAGATGCTGGTAAATTTAGCGGTTGTCTTTCCATCGGTAACTGTCGTTGTGGCCGTGACTATCTTTTTTACTGTGGGGCCTCCTCCTCCGCTAGAAGGTGGTGGTGTATACACAACTTCTCCAGAGAGGCCAAAGACCGAGAATCCTATGTTTGTAGGTATATCACAAATTGTTTGAGTTGCTGTGATGGTACAATCTGCCTTGGTTTTATCAGACTCGTTATACACGCCATTGCAGTCTGATTGATCTATTGCCGTTGCATTATCCGGGCAGTGGTTTATATTAACGTTTGTAAGACCGCTTGAGCCTTTTGGTATTATTATTCTTATGTAATCCACCCCAAGTTTTTGAGCAATTTCACTCCACTTGCTCTTTTTCATGCCGACCAGGATGTCGGTTCCGGTGTCATTTACAATGAATGCATCAGTTATGTTCAAAACTCTGCTGCCGTCCCTGTCTTTAAAACTGGCCCCAATTAATTGAATCTCCCACTTTTTTGTTGCGTTGGGGTTGGTGAATTTTATGTTCATCTTCTTGATTTTTGACTTATTAACTTTCTTCTTTTCAGTGTCTAAAAACTGGTTTTCGTCATAATTTCCGTCGCCGTCCCAGTCGAATTGGACACCCAGGAATCCAAGCATCTGGGTATCATCGGCCCCTGGCGGGGGTAGCTTGAATCCTACTGTGAAGTTGACCTCCTCTGAGAGGGTTGTAAAGTTACCGCACTTGCTCGTGGCGCTGTTACCGGCTTTATCCTGAACCAGTGTCTTGTAGAAGTATGTTTTATTCATTTGCAGTGTGCCATTGAACCCGAGTTCTGCAAGATAAATATTATCTACCGGGATGCCGTGCCAGATGTCATAGTCATCGAAGGTCTGCCATTCTTCACCTCCAGTGTTATTCAGCTTTGGATCTGTTACCCGGGTTTTATTTACAGGGTCGCAAGTCGAATCGTTATAGTAGAACAAAATAGTCGCATTCGTAGGCTCGTTTGTGACAATGTCAAAGAACGCGCCATCGGTATAGATGTCCCTGGATAATAATTTCACCTCGGGTTCATCGGTATCGGCACCAACATCAAAACCCGAGCAATAAATCGGGTCAAACTTGCAGCTCGGGTCACTGCAATCAGTAAGGCCATTTCCATCATTATCAATATTGTCAGCACACTCGTGTCCAGTCTCGGCCTCTATGTATCCACCCCACTTGAAGAACTCAGTGCAGTCAGGGTCCTTGTCGGGTAGGAGGCCGTCGCCGTCGCTGTCGAACCACGGTGTAAAACAGTCCTCGAATATGAATGCTGAAAAGTTTCCGAATGTGAAGTTGACATCGCACCATCCGATATTGTTCATCGCATATGTATCATTAATAAATATGCAACCATCTCCTCCCGGCCCATAAGCTTCTGTACAGGCGTTTTTCATTGCGGTTCCATTATTCCAATCAGAACCATTATCCTGGAACTCGCAGGCCCAGCAGGAGGTGTTGCAGGTATCATATCCCTTGCCTATGCCCATCTCGCACCACTCGTCCATAAAAATATTGTTAGTAAATGGGTCGGTCCATTTTTCCTGGAACCAGATTCCCCCTGATTGCTCGCAGACTGACTTTGAAGAAAAATCATCAAACCCTATGTTAAAAATATCTTTTCCAGCGAACATGTCTGCGAAGGCAAATCTGCACTCACCTCCATTGACATCCCATTCACAGGGCATGTACCATGGGTCGCTGGCAAGTGTATCGCAATCACTCAAGGTTGTCACATTCCAATCTTCACAGAAAGACTGACCGGGTGGTGGCGCCTGCAGGTTGTCCCAGCATGCAGTGCTGTATTGGGCGTCTACACAGGTATTGTTACTGTTAGTTGAATTCCATGAGCAGCAAGTTGAAAGGAATGGTATGTCACTGCAGAAAGCAGAATTATTGATGTCACCGCATTGAATACCCTTTGATTGGTCCATTATATTGGTGCTATTATCAATGCAAGATCCACCCGACCACTGGCAACGCTCTCCTGCGCTATTCGATATCTCCAAACATTTCTCTTCAGTTGGCAGTATGAAACAGCCCGGATTTGGTCCTATTGATCCGAAGAATCCTGGCCCCTCACCAAGCGACAGCGGATCTACGCATTTGTTATTTATTTCGTTCCATGTGCAGTAAAACGTATCAAAACAGGCTTTAGTGTTATTGTCGTTCTCTGAGCAATCGAATGGTTGCCACGCTTCATAGCAAAATCCGGTTGTATTAGCCCCTCCTGAAGTATCTTCCCAGGTGCAGCTGATAAAACTAACATTGGCACTAAATTCCGTGCAAGTTTCATTGCCCTGAATCGAAGAATTGAAGTTATCAAAATCCCAGCAACCTTGCTCCCTGCAGAATGGTTCCCATCCGCTTGTGTCCCACGTGCACCCTATGTCGCCTGCGTTGCTGCAACTATCTGAATCAAAGAAGTCCCAACAGCCCTCAGCCCCTCCATAAAATGCCGCGTCACACCAGCCACTTTCTTCTCCAGATAGATCATTGGACGCCCAGGGGTCAGGGAACCACTCGCATGGCCATGCCTGTTCACTCTTTATATCGTTGCAGCCTGTCTTGTTTCCATCGAATAGCCAGCAACTGTAGTCCTTACTAAAGTCGAACTTGTCTTTTGGGTCGCACCATCCGTGGTCGGTGCCTCCCTCTACATCCTCACAGTGATCCCCGCCTGGACAGCCGGGCTCTGCGAACCAGGAACATGTATCTGGCAAAGTTCCGCATCCCGTCTTGTTTCCATCGTACTCAAAGCATGGAGAAGCGCCATCAAAGTCCGGCTTGAAGGAATACAAATCGCACATACCTCTATTCTCGTCCCAGGGGTCAGGTTTCCATGTGCACGTATTCCCGCCATAGGCGCTGTTGCATGCAGTTTCATTTCCGCTGTTATAAGAATCGAACTGGAAGCAATCTAGAAGACAGAACCCCCCATAAGGTTCCCAGGAGCAATCCTGTGCCAAGTTGCATGATGAACTATCACTTATTCCACCACAGTCAGGTAGATTGCTGTTGACAATGGTGAAAGTCCAGTCTGTGACCTTACCCTCTTCGTCCTCATTGCCCCAGGCAGGAGGACCACTATCGCCATGACCAGGGCCGTCCACACATATTACATTCCACTTGTAAGTTCCGTTGGAAAGAGCCGGATGGTCCACACTTTCATCACTTTCAGAATTACTCGTGTAAACTATATTTTCCTTCATGGTCGTCCAGTTTACGCTTGAATTGGGTCCTGGTACCGATACGTTCCAGAACAGGTCACAGTCAGGTGACGGCAATTCTGCATTAAACTTGAAATACCATGAAACGTTGACCCCAATCACATCTACCACTTCGCCATTGACTGGAGAAGTTAAAGTTACACTGAATCCAAACGCCCCTGAAGCCCCGAATAAGAAAAAGATAATTGTAAATATAACACCTGAACTGACCCTATTTCCAAACGTAGATAAACATTTCACGCGTAAACCCCTTCCTAATCCCGTTATGTAACCATCAAAGTTTTACACTTATTTAACCTTCTGCTTCATCTATTTCGTTAATACCTCCCACAGGTTTTTGCTGCTAGTATTTCAAATATCTTTGGCATATATTGTACATACCGGCATATATTCCATGAAAACAAAAATCGCGATTACGAAATATCGGTTGGTAGCTACTTCCCCCACACTATCGTGCCGACATGCTCGCCATTAAGCGCCCTCTCCACCGCGCTTTTGTCCATTCCGTTTACTATCTGGCAGTCCATTTCGTATTCTAAAAGATAGCCGGGAAGCGCCAGATCAACGCACGTTTCAGGGAGGTCTTGGAGTTCTCTCGCAGAAATCTCGCTTGCGACTCTGCCGTCCACAGTAATTCCGTCAACGCCTTTTAAGATGATGAACCTTTCAGCGCCCAAAATTTTAGCGATGTGGCAGGCGATGGTGTCGGACGTAACGTCCCATGACGGGGCAAAGGGGTCCGTGGAATTCAAAAGCACCGATGGGAGGATGACTGCCGGCGTTTTCACATCCCTAATCGAACTGTACGCCGGGAGGCCCGAGCAGTCGGAGAGGAAAAGGCCGTACTGGTCCATGGCGAGTATCGCCATTTTGTGTGCGGCCTTCTCCCCCAGCCCTGTTTTTCCCTGTATGGACCTTACGGTGTCAGCAAATGCCCCGCCTCCCGGAACAATGAGCACGTCATAAGCGATGAGCGCACCCATCACTTTTCGTGCATTTTCTAAAAGGCTTCCGCCCACCTTTACTACGTCCATTCAGATGACACCTCAACGTTCTTCTTTGACCTTTAACTAACGGTTGTGTACAGAAATGCTCAAAACCTACATGAGCCACGAAACATTTATATAATTTGCCCAATTTAATCATTGTATTAAAATTTAGAAGGTGGCGAATATATGGGAACTATGAATGTTGGAGGGACTGAACTTTCGCTTGACGAAGACGGATATTTAATGGACTGGAACGTCTGGAATAAAGATGTAGCAGAGGCATTTGCCGAAAAGGACGGAATCAACTTAACAGATGAGCACTGGGAGATAATCAACTTTCTTAGAAATTATTTTGAGGAATACCAGATTGCCCCGGCAATCAGGGTCCTTGTTAAAGAGATTAGCACAAAGTTCGGATCTGAGAAAGGCAATCTAAAATACGTATACAAGCTTTTCCCTGCAGGACCCGCAAAACAGGCTTGCAAATTCGCAGGATTGCCAAAACCTACTGGCTGCGTATAAGAGAGTTTTCCCCCCGGTTTTTGGGGGCATTTTTTCAATTGAACAGTGAAAACTAGTATAATCTAGCCGTTATTTACTGACCTTTTGCCCCAAAATATGATAAAAATTAATAAAAAAAATTGACACGAAAAAATAATTCAGTACTTTTTTAAATTTTTTTTATGTTCTTTACACTCTCCTTCCGATCTCCCATGGCAATCACATGTTCAATCAGCGCCCATGCGCCCTTCTCAAGGAAGTCCGACCTGCTCTTGTATTCCTTCGTTTCCTTGATTATAGTGTCGATGAGTTCGACCATTCCTATGGCGAGGTT
This sequence comes from Hydrothermarchaeaceae archaeon (SeqCode), assembly GCA_036446855.1. GTDB lineage: Archaea > Hydrothermarchaeota > Hydrothermarchaeia > Hydrothermarchaeales > Hydrothermarchaeaceae > JAHJSX01. The sequence continues at coordinate 6,052 of JAZFTU010000119.1, forward strand.
TGTTGGAACCCTTACTGTTTTGACCAATGCCTTTTTTCTTGTCATAAGCGAATTGCACCTTCCAGCTTCAAATTATGATGTGATACCCTACTATATAAGTTTTTTTAAAAATGGCCCCGGCACGAAAAAACATCGCAGGTGTTAAATCTGTCCTGAAAAAATTGACTTCGGCGGCTTTTTAATTTTTGATGGCCTTTATACTCTCTCGTCTATCCCCTCGGGCAATCACC
>JAZFTU010000120.1:0-4651 GCA_036446855.1 Hydrothermarchaeaceae archaeon (SeqCode)
AGGAAGCGGTGCCATCATTGAAGATAATGGTTGTCGATGATGACCCGGATGTTATTATCGTATTAAAAAAGATTCTTAAAAAATTCGGGTGCGAGGTAGTAGGTATAACTGACAGCAGGAATTGCGTGAGCCGGGTAAAAGAGGAAATGCCGGATTTAATTTTCCTGGATGTCATGATGCCGGGCGTAGATGGCTGGGAAATCTGCAAAAAGTTAAAGGATGACCCGGCGACTGCACACATCTTCATATCCATGGTTACTGTAAGATGTGAAAGAGTGGACAAGGAAAAGAGCATCAGGTATGCAAAGGCAAACCAGCATCTCTGCAAGCCAATGAATATACAAGAAATCGGCAGAATCGTTAAGAAGGCAGGGAGCTCGGAAGGTCAAAGTATATCTTAATCCTTCTTTGGGCAAGGAAAGAAAAAGTTGCCGGACTAGACTACGGGCGCACCCTTGGGCGTATGCTTCTTTGGAATCACAACGTAAAAAATACTCCCTCCTTCCGGGTTGTCCTCTATCCATACCCTGCCGTCATGAAGACTCACTACCCTCTCTACTATTGCGAGCCCAAGACCGGTTCCTTTTACCCCCTCCTTTGATGCCCGCATGAAGCGCTCAAAAATATTCTTCTTGTATTTGTCGGGAACCCCCGGCCCATTGTCTTTAACCATGACCTTCCAGTCTTTTTCCTCATCGGAAACAACTATTATTACTTTGCTGCCCTCCGGGCTGAACGTTATTGCATTTGATATCAAATTTAAAAAGACGTCCTCCAATACCGGGTTTAATTCTGCCATATACTCCCCATTACCTGTGTATTCAATCGCTATCTTCTTTGCATTTGCATTGAATTTTAAGGAATCAATCGATGCCTCAATCATTTCATCGAGATTTCTATTGGCAAATTCCGGCTCCTCTTCGGTTTCAAGCCGGGCAAGCTTGTTTGAATCCTCTATCATTGTGATGACCTTTTCTACAGACTCAAGTACTGTGTTCATTTTATCCAATTTGGTCTCGTCATCCACCCTTCCTTCTAGAGGCATGCCCCTTGCGTGAATCTCCAAAATTTCTTTTCTCTCGCTCCTTTTGGGAATGCCAATTTCTATGTCCCTTTCGAACCTTCCTGCCCTTTTAAGCAGAGGCCCTATGACATCAGGGCTGTTTGTGGCCCCGATTACTATTACTCCATCCTTTGCCGAAAGGTCATCCATAAGGCTTACAAGCTGGTCCAGTGCCCTGTGCTCCTCATCTCTACCCCTGGGTATCGCGTCTATTTCATCAATGAATATAATGCTCGGGGCGCTATCTCTGGCCTTTTTGAAGGCATTTCTTAGGTCCGCTTCGCCTCCGCCGCGGGACCTGCTCATAACCTCCGGGCCGTTTAAAGTTGTGAAGTATACGCCTGCCTCCCTTGCGATGACATTTGCTATCAGCGTTTTACCAGAGCCAGGAGGGCCGTGCAAGAGAATCCCTTTTGGAGGCGTAACATCGAATTTATCAAATAGCTTGGGAAGTTTTATGGGCCATTCTATCACTTCTTTTAGCTCCTCTTTTATTTCATTTAAGCCCCCGACATCATCCCATCCTAACTTTTGCATATCTGAGAATGCCTCCTTCGCAGGCGGACCCCTGGGGCCTTTTAGCGCAATTTTAAAGTCTCCCCATGTAACCCGGGCCTTTTCAAGGGGCACGGTCTCTTTTTCCAGATCTACCTCGCTTACGACTCTCCTGAGTGCGTTCATAGACGCCCTTTTGCACAGGGACTTTAGGTCAGCACCCGAGTACCCGGACGTTAGGCCCGCAAGTTTATCGAGGTCGACCCTTTTATCGGTGCCCTCCTCTTCAAAAATCAAAAGCTCGGTGTAGCTTCTAATAATCCCAAGGAGGTTTAGAAAATCGTGGTGCACGATATCTGCAAAAAGGTCTTTTAGCATATTCGACCTTCTCAGCTGCTCGGTATATTTTATCAGCTCGCAGTCCATTTTTTTTCTATCTGAAACATCTGAAATAATCGCAAAGGATCCTGAAAAGTTGCCATTTTCATCAAGCGAAGGGACACCTGAAACAGTGACAGTTATGGACTCGCCTGATTTTGAGGTGTATTCAATTTCGTAAGTCGACGGCTCATTTTGCCTCCTCTTTTCAAGCTCTCTTCTCAGGATGGTTTCGTTTATGCCATTTGCAAAATAATAAATCGACTTTCCCATCACCTCGCTAAGCCTATATCCGAGCATCTTCTCCAGGCTTTTATTCCAGTAGACGGTCCTGTCGTTTTCATCGCTTATCCAGAGGCCCTCCTGCATCTCTTCAACCAGGGTCTTGAATTTTAACTCCGATTTTCTGAGGTCTTCTTCTATTCTCCCCCTCTCGGTAATATCGATTGCTATCCCCTGGATTGCAGGCCGCCCCTCATGTGATATGGGCACAGAAAATACCTCAAGGTCTATTCTTCTCCCGTCTTTTTTTAAGGCCTTCATGACGTAGTGCTTCGGATCCCCCCTATCCCCATCACCGCTAGTTACGCCCCTTATGACCTTGTCAAGACTTTCCGGTGCCACAATTTCCTTGTATCTTGCCCCGATAACGTCGCTTTCTTCGCGGCCGACGATATCTAAGAATTGAGCGTTTGCATGTTTGAAAACCCCATCCTGGATAATATACACTCCAACGAGTGATTTTTCAACAAGCTCTCTATACCTGTCTCCACCTGCCGATTTTCTTCGGCCTCCTGCTTCTTCATCCACCGTGATGATATCTCGGGCAGCCATTTAATATCCCCAATCGATATTCAGCACCTGATTAGCTCCGATTCACGTCAGCTAATTTTAGCCTGTCACCATTACTTATATTTGGCATCCGATTGATATAAACGTTTGCCACCCAGCATGGGGAAAAAATATATACGTGACAGATGAACAAGCCTCATGGAAATTTACAGGGGAAAGGCAAAAAGCGTATACGAGGGCGAGGGAGACACATATATCATGGAGTTTCGGGACGACCTTACTGCAGGGGATGGGGCAAAAAAGGCCTCGAAGGCCGGGAAGGGTGCATTAAATGCAGAGATATCCGCAAAGCTTTTTGAGGTGCTTTCAGAAGCTGGAATAAATACGCATTTCATACGCTTTGAGCCCGAAAGAAGGCACATAGTTAGAAGGGTAAAAATTCTGCCACTAGAGGTGATTTGCAGAAATATTGCAACAGGCAGCATACTTAAGCGCTATCCCTTTGAAAAGGGCCAGAAGTTTAATCCCCCGCTCATTGAGATGGGATACAAAAGCGATGACTACCACGACCCTTTTTTGAACGATGCGGTAGCACTTGCGCTGGGTGCGGCAAAAGATAAGGCCGAACTTGACGAGATGAGAAAGGTCACGCTTGAGGTAAACAGAGTTCTTTCCGAGTTCCTGGAAGCCCGGGGAATAGCGCTTGTGGATTTCAAGCTTGAGTTTGGGCGGGACGGTGCCAACAATTTGCTCTTGGCCGATGAGATTTCGCCTGACACGTGCAGGTTTTGGGAAACTAACACGGGAGAGATAATGGACAAGGACCGCTTCAGGCAGGACCTCGGAGACGTCCTGGCATACTACACGGAGGTAAAAAAGAGGATACTCTCATGAGCCTCGCAGTAATCACCTCAACGATGCTCAAATATGCGTCCTGATACCTGAGCCCACAAATAAGCCATTTCCTCCTTGTAGAGGGAACTCACTCTGGTAAAAACTTCAATATAAAAAATAAAAAAAAATTTGGGGAGCATGCCCCAATTTACATATTAAGCGTTTCGTTGGCTATCTTCTCTGCCATAACATCAGTCGCTGCACCTACAGATGTGTTCAGTTTTGTTGCGGCGCTTTTGGTCATGCTTGAGTAGATGGCAAAAATCACAACTGCGGCAACGATAATGCCCCCCGCAAGCAGGATGTATTCAATAGCTCCCTGAGCTTTTTCTTCTTTCAGAAATTTTTTCAGCATTTTTTACCTCCTGTTTTATTTTCCCCTTTTTATTATATACTGGTATATATTTAGCGCATCTACTATATATATAGTTAGTTAATAAAATTGTAAACACAACGTTTACATTTTTGAAAAATACGGGACAACTAGAAATTCGTATTATCTATCACGGATGTCATGTCGGCTACAACTCCAAGGCTGCTTTCATTCAACTGTCTTGCTACACCTTCTCCCATGCTTATGAAGACAAAAGAAATCATGACGGCAGTAAAAATAACCCCGCCGGCAAGCAGGATGTATTCAATAGCGCCCTGAGCTTTTTCTTCTTTTAGAAAGTTTAGGTTCATGTCTATTCCACCAAATCTAAAACATAACTATAGAATATAATTATGTCAGTACGACTTTATAAATCCTCTGTTCTTTTCTGGAATCAAAATGATGAAATCATACCCGGCATTATGTACTTGACCACACTAAAGATAGTATATGCTATAATTGCCATAGGTATCATATATTTAAATCCACTTTTGAATTCTCCATTCATAATCACTCCTATCATGATGCCGCAGCCCGCCGCCTGTGCGACGACATAGAACGTCAAAGCCTCAACCACCTTGTAAATATCGTCCATTGGCATCGCCGCTTCCGGTCCCAGCCCTGCCGTCGCCGCTTCCATTATCGTAGGAAGTGAT